>NZ_SJUS01000008.1:0-90199 GCF_004337085.1 Exiguobacterium sp. SH5S13
CGTCCATCATACGCAGCGCACTCAGTTTTTGTTCGATCGAATGTCGACTTCTCGCCATAAAAAAACACTCCCCAATCAGATAAACAGATTTGTTATTTCATCTGTCTACCTATTGGGGAGCATATCATAAACGGTTCTTCGGGTGTTTTTGAATGTGCTCCGCGGTCAAAGTAACCGTTTACGGCACGGTGATTAGTGAAATATAACCATTACTTATTTAGCCGATTGACCACCGCGACCAAAACATGAGAGAACTGGACCCTCTAAAGGAGTTTACAATGTCATTTATTACTGACCACGAATTGTACGAACGCATCCAACAAAAAGACGCCCTCGCTTTAGAACTCCTATACGACCGTTACGAACGAATCTTATACGCCGTTACACTGCGTTTGACGACACGCCCTGACTTGGCGGAAGCCGCCCTCGTGACCGTGTTCACCGAACTTTGGCACAGTCACGTCTCGTTTGATTTGTCCACGAGAACGGTTCGGTCCCATTTGCTCGCGAGCGCGCAACAATCGGCACTCCGTTTCGCTTAAAGTGCATGAAGTGGACTAGTGCGACCGTGTCTCCTGCACAAATCGCGTCAACACCTCTAGTATTCCTTCCGCATAACTTCCCGCGGTCACACGATCGTGCTCAGACTTGGCTTGCTTCGTCCCGTTGCCGAGGACGTATCCGTTACCGACGTGCTTCAACATTGCCAAGTCGTTCCCACTGTCACCGAACGCATACGCTTCGCCCACTTGAAATGCACAGCGGGTACAGACGTAATCGACCGCGGCGGTCTTCCCGGCTCCGCGCGGGATGAAGTCGATATCATGCGCCCCAACGGGATCTCCGGCGAGCGGATTGCAACGACTGACGTTGACGGCGATACCGAAGCTATGCGTGATTTCTTGAATCAGCGCGATATCCTGCTCGCGATCTCCAAAGTAATAATAGTTGTGCATCCACGCGTTCGTCCCCATGTTCGTCTGCGGCTCAATCGTGAGCGCATGGTGAGCCAACGTGTTGACGACCTGTTCGACACGGCGAGAGAAATCAGACGGGAACAGTGACTGGAAGTTCGAGTCTAGCTCGAGTTCTCCTGCAGTTGTAATATGGTATAGCTCTGTCCCGAGGCTCGAGGCGATCCGATGTGGAAAGTAGCGCATGTCGGCCCGCCTCACCTTCTCAGCAATCGTCTCAAGCGAGCTCCCCGTCACCCACATCGTCGACAACCGATGGGAGTGCTGCTCGAGAAAATCTTCGAGCCGCCGCAATTGCTCGAGCTGTTCAGATGTACACGCATGCGGGAAATACGTCTCGTCGAAATCAAAACAGACGAGCGTCCGCCCCTCGTTCGTAAATCGTTTCATGGTCATCCTCCTTGTGTCGTCATACCCCATCTCGTATAGTAAAAGGACGAAAGGAATGAGCGACATGAAAAATCGATTAAGTCGGTACTACTGTCAGTATAGCGGAATCCTGATCGGTTTCGCCCTCGTCTTCGCCTTTTTGTCCGGTGTGCGGACGTATCCGTTCTGGCATCAGTCGCTGTCAAACGGGCCCGCGCTTGTCATGACACTCGTCACGGCGGCGCTGTTCAGCTACGCGACACATCAACTGCTCACCTACTTGAATTTACGACTCTTCCGTCAAATCGGGGATGCAACTTCCACGTGTTCACGTTGAACACGATGGATACATACGACTATTCACAAAATAGTCATAATCAAATAGGCATCCATTTGATGATTCTATCCGTTAGATAAATACAAGGGACTCCCTTCATGAGTAAAGGAGAACGCCATGACTGATATTGAATTGTATGAGCGCGTCAGGAAAAAAGACAAGCAAGCGCTCGAAACACTATATGACCGCTACGAACGAATCTTGTACGCGTTCGTCATGCAACTGACGAAAGACCGCGACCTCGCCGAAGAAGCGATGCAAGAAGTCTTCATCAAGCTGTGGCGCGGCGGCGGTGTGTACGACGAGTCGAAAGGCAAGTTCAAATCGTGGCTGTTCACGATGAGCCGACACGTCACGATCGACTTGATTCGAAAACGCAAACCCGATTTACAGCTCGATGAATCATATGCTGAAGCGATTCCTTCCCCGTCCCCTTCTGTCGAGACCGAGGTCGAGTGGCAAGAAGAACGGACCCAAATCGAGACGGCGATGGCCGAGTTGCCGGTCGAGCAACAAAAAGTCGTCCGGCTCATGTATTTCCAAGGTCTCAGCCAGCAGAAAATTGCCGACGCGTGCGACATCCCGCTCGGTACCGTAAAAGGAAGGATTCGATTAGCGCTGAAACAGTTACGAAAACATCTATCCCATGACGATATAGATAAGGAGGTGGAACGATGAACGCCTGTGACCAATTGATCGACTATTTCAACCAACATTTAACGGAAGACGAACGGATTCGCTTCGAAGCACATTTGGAAACATGCCAAACGTGCCAAGAAGAACTCGAACAACTCGAGGCACTCGTCGGAGGCGTCGCGTTCCTCTCTGAACCGACCGAACCACCGAGCGGCATGAAGGCTCGCATCCTCGACAACGTCTTTGCCGAAGACACAACTGAACCGAAGCTCGTCAAAGCCGAACCGGCTCCCGTCACACCGTTCACGGAAACCCGTAAGAAGCAGAAGTCTTCGTGGGGAGCGCTCGCACTCGCGGCCGCACTCGTCCTCTCACTCGTCGGTAACGGCTATCTGTTGATGAATCAAGACGAGCCGACCGCGATTACCTTGACCGATACGGTGCCACTCGAAGGCGAATCAGAAGGGGTCGCCTACTTGGCCGAACAAGACGGCGATCGCCAACTCATCGTCCAGACGAACGGCCTCGCACCGCTCGAGGCGAACGAAGTGTATCAAGTCTGGTTGCTCAAGGACGGATCTCCGATTCCGACCGGTGCGTTCGTCACAGACGATAAAGGCAACGGTACCGTCATCTATACGCTCGACTCGACCGAGTCAGCGACAGATTGGGACACGGTCGCCGTCACGAAAGAGCCTGAACGGGGCAATCAAACACCCGAGGGCGACATCGTGTTAAGTGCCAGTCTCTGACATAGAATCGGATGACTTTACGCGTGAAGCGTAGGTGTCATCCGGTTCTTTTTTCGTTATGATGAGAGAAAGGAGTGGTACATATGAGAAAACCGAAAATCGGTGTCGTCGGCCTCGGCGGCATCGCCCAAAAAGCGTACTTGCCCATCTTGACGAACAGCACGTCGTTCGAACTTGTCGGCGCCTACTCTCCGACACAGACTAAACGGGATGAAATCTGTCGGGCTCATCGGATGGAATCGTTCATGGGACTCGACACGCTCGCCTCGTCTGTCGATGCGGCGTTCGTCCATAGTTCGACCGAGACGCATTACGAGGTCGTTTCCTACTTACTCGCACAAGGCGTCGACGTGTACGTCGACAAGCCGCTCGCCGCAACCGTCGAACAGGCGGAACGGCTCGTCGAAACGGCAGAACGTACGAACCGCAAGCTGATGGTCGGCTTTAACCGTCGCTTCGCCCCGATGTATACTCAAGTGAAGGCAGCGGCCCCGTTCCACTCACTCGACTTCGTCAAGCACCGGGGAGACGGCTTGCGCGGACACGATTACCGGTTCACGTTACTCGACGATTACTTGCACGTCGTCGATACGCTCCGCTATTTTGCCGGAAGCGACTTACGGCTCGTGACGGGACAGATCGAGACGACCGCATCGAACGGACTCCATTTCGCACGTCACGTCTGGCAAGATGAAAACGGCCTGCATACGACGTCGATGCATCGCAAGGCGGGCGTCAATCACGAAGGACTCGTCGCCATCAAGGACGGACTTCGTTTGACGGTCGATGAAATGGTGACGCTCAATCGCTTCGAGCACGGCACGCATTCGACCGAGACGTTTGGTTCGTGGGATACGTTGCTCACGCAGCGCGGCTTCCAAGGAGCAATCGACCACTTCATCACGGCGCTGACCGACGACACTCCGATTTTGACGGACGGACGCGAGGCGTTGCTCACCCAACAACTGGTCACAGACTTGTTCGGCAGACGCTGAGAGGATGAGAATTCGCATGAATTTCTTGTTTTACATCATGATCATCGCCGTCAACGCCATCGTTGCGGACACGATCATCAAGACGCGCAAAGTCCGCATCGAGGAGCTTCGTCTCAAAGTCGAGCAAGAAAAGCTGGCAATCCAGCGGCTCGAACTCGAGATGAAGCGCGACCAGGACAAATTGGATGAACACGGATTTTAAAAAGACGGTCGACCCTTCATCGGGCCGACCGTCGTCGTTTCCCATGACCGGTACTTCTTGAACAAACTGTTCCCAATCACGTATTGGCTCGATGGGACGATGACCCGTTTCCCGGGAAATGTCGCCTACGCGCTTGAAAAACGGGTTGAACCTCACATCGCTGAACCCGTCTCGCAACCGAAAGCCAAAATAGCCAAACCGCAACGGCCCGTCGATACCGCGGCCGACGAGGCACGATTGAACCAGCTCGAAGATGATCATCAGCGTCTACTCGCTCAAATGAACGACACGAACGACGTCGAGGAACTGATGACGCTGCAACGACAAGCCGAGGCGCTCCAAGCTGACATCGATATGCTACTCCATCAGTTGCTTGAATCGATTTAACGACGAACGACGCCGTGTCAACGGCGTCGTTTTTGTTCGAACCAGGATTGGACTAAAAAGCCGGTCACACCGACCGCCATCAAAAAATACGGGACGACGCGCGGCACCGCGCTCGCCTCTCCGATTGACATGAGCAGCAGTCCGCTCACGAACGTGCCGAGCCAGTACAATTTCGGCATAAATTCACCCCTTCGCCCATCACCTAAGAAAAAGCGCCACACGTGTGGCGCTTAACGGTGAGCATTTTCTAAAAAAGCGGACTTTCACCCGATCGAGAAACATCTCGATCGACCGTCCCATCGGATTGGTCAAATACGTGCTAGAAAATCGACGCGATTCACGCAATGATTTCTGAGCGTACGTTCGTCTAGAGGTCGATATAGCCTGGCACAGAAGCAAAAAACGGTTCCGGATTGGCATGTTACCGACACTTCGACTGTGAAAAATGAAATCTGTCACGAACCTCGTCCTGCTCACCTCTGTTTCCAGAAAAATCGATATCCGTTGACGTCTGCTTCCCCAAAGCATCATGTTTGTCTGCCCCTTGCCGTTTTAACATACGCAAGGTGGACGACAGATCGGATATGAAGGACGGTCACACAGGTCGATTTTTCTGACATGCTGTCTCTCGTTTCACCGAGCCGGCCTCGGCCAAACAACGACTGAATCTTTGTTTCATTCGTTGCCCCCTTTCAGCTCAACACGTTGAATGAGGACTACATTAATACAATAGCCGTTCTGCCCAGCGACGAACCCTAGTTCACCATTTCTTCAAAATTTCAGCTCATACATAACGATCCAGCGCATACGCGACTCCATCCGCCTCGACGTCTTTCGTAATATGGGTACTGATGTCTTTTAACGGATCGACCGCGTTACCCATCGCAATTCTCGTCTCCGCCACTTCGAACATCGAGATGTCATTCAAGTTGTCCCCGATCGCAACGATCTCTGCTTGCGGGATCTGATGATGCTCGGCGAGCTGCTTCAGCGCCATGCCTTTACTCGCCTTCGGATGTCCCATTTCAATCTTCGTCCATCCAGCCGTCGTGATCAAAATATCAGTCCTCGGCTCGTACAGCTTCCGTAGCTTATGCAACTTACGACGATCGAACGAATAGATGAACACTTTGTACACTTCATCGGCTTCAAAATCAATCTCGTCAATCGTATCGACGTACGTCAGGCCGAACTGTTCATTTTGAATCTCGATCTCCCGCTCGCCCCACTCTCGGGTGAACGACTGGTCGTGCGGTAACACCTCATCTAATTCGCCTTTTAACAAGTCGGTACCCGTGAACAACACTTTGACACCGGCGTTCGTATAAAACTCGACGTACGTATCGTGCTCATGCGCCACGTCCCACAACTCCTGAACGACTTGTTTTGGAAGGGCGTGATAGTAAATGCGTTCATTTTCATAAAATGCGATCGCCCCGTTCCCGGAAAGGATCGGACATGTCAACTCGCTCCGCTTCAAAATTTCCTCGATATCATGGATTGAGCGTCCTGACGAGATGGCGACCAAATCACCGCGCTCCTGGCGTCGCCGGATTGCTTGTTGGTTCGCTTCCGTGATGACACCGGTGCGCGACAATAACGTCCCGTCTAAGTCGATGGCAATCAATTTCATTTGATTCTCTCCTTTCAGCATGCTCATCTTCATTCTAATTCCCTGATTTGCTCAGTCTCAACTGTCAGATTGCACAGTTAATGAAAACTCCGGTTTCCTGATTTCAAAATTAGGGAATTTATTATTAGTTCCAAATAATATTTGTCCGTTCGGAAAGGAGTTTTTTATGAACATCTCACCTGAAAAACCGCGTTTGAATCGTGTGTTTTACATCTCTACGAGCATCATTGCCCTGCTCGTCTTATTCGGCGCGATTCGCCCGACATTATTTGCTGACATCGCCGGCAGTATCTTCAACTTCACGACCCAGTCGTTCGGTTGGTTTTACTTACTCGCCGTCTTCTTTTTCGTCCTCTTCTTAATCTTCCTCGCTTTCAGTAAGTACGGAAAGATTCGTCTCGGGACAGACAGCGATCGCCCGCAATACCCGTTCTTCACTTGGATCGGAATGTTATTTTCGGCCGGGTTCGGGGTCGGGCTCGTCTTTTGGGGCGTCGCTGAACCGATGAGTCACTTCATCACGCCCCCCTATGCGGATACGACTGAACTGACAGTCGAGGGAGCCCGACTCGCCATGGCCTATTCGTTCTTTCACTGGGGTGTCAGTCAATGGTCCGTCTTCGCCATCGTCGGATTGATCATCGCCTACTTCCAGTTTCGCCGGAACACAGATGGACGAATCTCGACAAGTTTATCCCCGCTCATCAAAGAACGGCCTTACAAACAACCGCTCAACCAAACAATCGACATTTTTGCCGTCATCGCGACGGTCATGGGTGTCGCGACGTCGCTCGGGCTCGGCGTCCTGCAAATCAATGGCGGACTGAATAGCGTCTTCGGGTTGCCGAACACGGCACTCGTCCAAGTCCTCATCATCATCGTATTGACCGTCTTGTTCTTGACGTCGACGACGACCGGGCTCGATCGCGGGATCAAATGGCTCAGTAACATCAACCTCGGAACGGCACTCGTGTTGATGGTGTTCGTCTTCTTCGCCGGTCCGACCATCTTCATCTTAGAGACGTTCACGCTCGGGCTTGGCGACTATTTGCAAAACTTTATCCGCTATAGCCTCCGTCTCCAACCGTATCAACAAGGGACATGGGTACGGGACTGGACGATCTTCTACTGGGCATGGGCCATCGCCTGGTCGCCATTCGTCGGCGCGTTCGTCGCTCGTGTCTCACGCGGCCGTACGATTCGCGAATTCATCGTCGGTGTTCTCATCGTACCACCGTTCATCGCGCTCATGTGGATCGCTGTGTTCGGAGGAACCGCCCTTCATCTCGACTTGTTTGAAGGGACATCGATCGCCCAGGCAGTTGATGCCGACGTCACGAGCGCCTTGTTCGTCACGTTTGCCGAACTGCCGTTCAGTTTCATCCTGTCTGTCTTGTCGATTTTATTGATTCTCACGTTCTTGATCACGTCGGCCGACTCGGCGACGTATATCATCAGCAGCATGACAACGAACGGAAGATTGAACCCGCCGCTTTCCGTCCGCATCGTCTGGGGCATCTTGCTCGGTGGCATCGCCGCTGTCCTGCTCATCGCGAGCGGGCTCGAGGGGCTACAGACCGCTTCCTTGATCTCGGCGCTACCGTTCACGATCATTCTAATCTTGATGGTGTACACGCTGTTCAGCTTGTTGCGTCAAGAGAACATCAAAAAAATCAAATGAGCTTGTCTGAGCCGCCGATTTCATGGCGGCTCTATTGCTGTCTCGATGCGTCGGTCCGTGTTGACACGTATGCGTCCGATTGCTACGCTTTTGTCAGCATGGCACGATAGTCAAAGGGGGAAATGGTATGGTTCAAGATTTCACACGCGGTTATGCGGAGACGCGAGACGCAAGCGATTCACTCGCACGCTACCGGGGAGAGTTTTACTTGCCGCAAGACGGGATCTACATGGACGGGAATTCGCTCGGCCTGTTATCGAAACGAGCCGAGAAGACGCTGCTCGAATCGCTCAGTGATTGGAAAGAACTCGGGATCGACGGCTGGATGTCGGGGCGCCATCCGTGGTTCAACCTGTCAGAAGAGCTGGCCGCACTCAACGCGCCGCTCATCGGTGCGAGTGCCGACGAAGTCATGGTCACCGGATCGACGACTGTCAACTTGCACCAGCTCGCCGCGACGTTCTTTAAGCCGGTCGGCAAGCGGACGAAGATTCTCGCCGATGCGCTGACGTTCCCGTCGGACATTTACGCACTTCAAAGCCAACTCCTGCTACGCGATCTCGATCCGGCCGAGCATCTCGTGCAAGTGCCGAGCCGTGACGGCCGTTATTTAAATGAGGATGACATCATCGCCGCTATGACTGACGACATCGCGCTCATCGTCTTGCCGACGGTGTTATACCGGAGCGGTCAAATTCTCGACATGGCCCGACTCGCCAAAGCCGCACACGAACGCGATATTTTGATCGGCTTTGATGCATGCCACTCGGTCGGTGCCATCCCGCACGCGTTTCACGCTTGGGGCGTCGACTTCGCCTACTGGTGCAACTATAAGCATTTGAACGGCGGACCGGGAAGTGTCGGTGGGCTGTTCGTCCACGAGCGTCATTTCGGGACGACACCAGGTCTTGCCGGCTGGTTCGGATCAAGAAAAGATAAGCAGTTCGACATGGACCATACGATGACACCGGCTGAGCATGCCGGTGCGTTCCAAATCGGGACACCACACGTCATGAGCCTCGCGCCGCAACTCGGCGCGCTCGAGATGTTCAACGAGGTCGGCATGAAAGCGATTCGTGAGAAGTCGCTCGCTTTAACGACGTATATGACCGAATTGATCGATGAACTGCTCGAACCGCACGGCTTCGTCATCGGCAGCCCGCGCGATGAAAAACGACGCGGTGCCCACTTGAGCCTCGAGCATCCGGAAGCGGCTCGTATCTGTAAAGCGCTCAAACAACATCGCGTCATTCCTGATTTCCGAGCGCCGAACATCATCCGCCTCGCACCGGTCGCGCTCT
Source organism: Exiguobacterium sp. SH5S13 (assembly GCF_004337085.1). Classification (NCBI taxonomy): domain Bacteria; kingdom Bacillati; phylum Bacillota; class Bacilli; order Caryophanales; genus Exiguobacterium; species Exiguobacterium sp. SH5S13. The sequence continues at coordinate 9,268 of NZ_SJUS01000008.1, forward strand.
ACAACACGTTCACCGACGTGTACGACGTCATCATGATCTTGAAAAAAATAATGGACAACAAAGAATACGAGGCGTTCGAGAACGTCCGTGAAGTCGTGGCTTAAGGAGATTAACGATGAGTGAACGTATCGAACATAAAGTCGAGCAATCGATTCAAACTGACTTTTCAAAAGCCATGTCGTATGGCGACTATTTACAGCTCGACCCGATCTTATCGAGTCAACATCGCCTGTCGGACCACCACGACGAGATGCTGTTCATCATCATCCACCAGACGAGTGAGCTGTGGATGAAGTTGATCTTGCATGAGTTGACGGCGGCCGTGACAGCCATCGAAACGGGTGAGCTCGAACGCTCGTTCAAAATGCTCGCCCGCGTCTCGAAAATCCAACAACAGCTCATCCAATCATGGAGCGTCCTCGCGACGCTCACGCCGGCCGAATACTTAGAGTTCCGTGACGAGCTCGGCTCGTCATCTGGTTTCCAATCGTACCAGAACCGCCAGATTGAATTCGCGCTCGGCTTTAAAAACGCACGGACGCTCAGTGTCTATGCCCATGACGAGGCACTGTATCCGCTCCTCGAGGCGTCACTGAACGCACCGAGCATCTATGACGTGACCGTCCATGAGATGCACCGCCGCGGACTGCATATCGACGCGGACGTGCTCAACCGGGACGTGACGCAAGACTGGGAGTGGAACGAGAGCGTCGAGAACGCTTGGGCCGCCGTGTACCGGGACGTCAACACGTATTGGGACTTGTACGAACTTGGAGAGAAGTTGCTCGACATCGGCAACCAACAACAGATGTGGCGCTTCAACCATATGAGCACGGTCGAACGGATCATCGGTCAAAAAATGGGCACGGGTGGATCGTCCGGCGTGAACTACTTACGCCGCGTCCTCGACCACCGTTTCTTCCCTGAACTATGGACCGTCCGGACAAAATTGTGAGGAGACATGACGATGACACCATGGATTGACGTATCACAGCCGCTCGAAGACTCGATCACGACATGGCCGGGCGATACCCCGTTCAACTACGAGATCGCTTGGCCGATGGCGGACAGCGGCTCCGTCAACGTCGGCAAAGTGACGATGAGTCTACATACAGGCACACATATTGACGCCCCGTTCCATTTCGACGATGCCGGCAAGCGGGTGATCGACCTCGACCCCGGGCTCTACATCGGACCGGTCCGGGTCATTCATTTGCCCGGGCGACAAAAGATTGAAGCAAGTGATTTGGACGGATTCGACTTGACCGGTGTCGAGCGCCTCATCCTGAAGACGGACGGATGGCCGAACAAAGCTGAATTTCCAAGCCAGATCCCGGAACTGACGCCATCCCTCGCCGAGCGGTTGGGACAGCTCGGTATTTATTTGATCGGTCTCGACCTGCCATCGGTCGACGCCATCGACAGTAAAGACATGGACGCCCACCACGCGCTCGCGCGGAACGGCGTCCACATCCTCGAAGGGCTCGTCCTCGATGCGATCGCGCCCGGGGATTACGAATTGAACGCCGTCCCGCTACCGATTGTGGAAGGCGATGGTAGTCCGGTGCGCGCGCTCCTACGTTCGCTCGACTGATCGACAGGCACCTCTTCGCGTGAAGGGGTGCCTTTAGTCTTCTTGCATGACCTCGCTCGAGCTCTTGCGGTGGTCGAACCGCTTGGATATTTGAATTTTGTACGCCAAATTTTCATCGTAGTCTTTCGAGAATATGCCGGCGTATAAGAGGTCGAGCAGACAGTGAATCGAGTCGTTCGAAGTGAAGCTTCCGATTTTGGAGTAGAGCCGCTCGCGCGTCGTCAAACGGAGCGTGCAATCTGCCTGATTTGAAATCGCATTCTCGCCGAGGCTCGTCAAGGCGAGCACCGGCACCCGGCGGCTCTTCAAATAAGGAATGAGGCCGACCGTATAATCACTCTCCCCTGTATACGAGATCAGGAGCGCGCACGTCCCTTCATCTGAGTTCGCTGCCTCGAACTCGGCGTCCACCTCACATAGTGTGACTTGCTTGCCAATGCGATTCATTTTGGACTTGAAGTCGTGGCAGAGCAGCAAGTTATGAATGATTGAAAAGACTTTAATATGCCGGGCCTCATGTAACATCGTCACGGCTTGTTCGAACGCCTCATGGTCGAGAAGCGACAACGTGTCTTCAATCGTCATCTGCTTCAGCGCCGCCACCTTATTCGCTACCGTCATCAATCCGTCTTCGGCTACAAACGGATAGTTGGCGTCAATCGTCGAGAAGTGACGGTTCAAATAGTCGATCTCCTCTAAAAAAACAGTCTTCAAATCGACCCAACCCGAGAACTCGAGCTTTTCGGCGATTCGACTTAGTATCGATGGGTGCGTGTACGTCGCCTCAGCAATCTGTTTCATCGTTTGGGTGGAGATGTGTTCCCGCTGTTCAAATAAATAATCGATGACGCCTCGTTCCGACGGTGAGAACAAATCTTGTTTCAGCTTTTCGGTCAACAACATATCTGGTCTCCTCTCGTGAATGAAATTCACAAAAATAATTCTTTTTTTGTTTTGTTTTGTAAACGCTTTCGGAGTTGTCTGTAAATCTATTGTGTTCATTTCTCTATATTCTATACTGAAATGGACAAGAGGAAATACATCAAGCAGTCAATTCCATTTACACACCGCTCAATTTTTTGTGAACTATATGAGGAGGAGATTGAAATGACAACCGGAATCAAACTCGTCACGATCGGTGGCGGCAGCAGCTACACGCCAGAATTGATGGAAGGGTTCATCAAGCGTTACGAGGAGTTGCCGATTCGCGAGATTTGGCTCGTCGATATCGAGGCCGGCAAAGAGAAACTAGACATTGTCGGGCAGATGGCACAGCGGATGTGGGACGCGTCGCCATATGACGTCCAAGTGCATTTGACGCTCGACCGCCGGGAAGCGTTACAAGACGCCGACTTCGTGACGACGCAGTTCCGTGTCGGCTTGCTCGACGCTCGGATCAAAGACGAACGGATTCCGCTCTCCTACGGCATGGTCGGGCAAGAGACGAATGGGGCCGGCGGCATCTTGAAGGCGTTCCGGACGATTCCTGTCATTCTCGACATCGTCGAAGATATGAAACAGCTCTGTCCAAACGCCTGGCTCATCAACTTCACGAATCCGAGCGGCATGGTGACAGACGCCATCATCCGATACGGGAACTGGGACAAAGTCATCGGACTTTGCAACGTCCCGGTCAATGCGATGATGGCCGAACCGGAACTGATCGGCAAGAAACCGGGAGACTTGATTTACTCTTTCGCCGGATTGAATCACTTCCACTGGCACCGCGTGCATGACGTGACCGGTCGTGATGTGACGCGCGACATTATCGACAAGATGTATGATGCGGATGCCGGGATTCCGGCCAATATTCACGATATGCCGTTCTTTAAAGAACAGTTGCATCAGATGAATATGATCCCGTGCGGCTACCATCGCTACTATTATCGCGCCGAAGAGATGCTCGCCCATATGCTCGGAGAGTACCGAGATCCGGCTGTCGGGACACGGGCCGAACAAGTGAAACAGACGGAAGCCGAGCTGTTCGAACTGTATAAAGATCCGCACCTCGACCATAAGCCGGAGCAACTGTCGAAGCGGGGCGGCGCCCATTATTCGGACGCGGCGTGCGAGACGATCGCCTCGATCTATGCGAATAAAAACACGCACATCGTCGTCTCGACGAAAAACAACGGGGCCGTCCCTGACCTTGCTCCGGACGACGTCGTCGAAGTGTCCGCCTATATCGGTGCTAACGGCGCGAAACCGATCGCGTTCGGCTCACTCGCACCAGCCGAAAAAGGGTGGCTCCAAGTCATGAAAAACATGGAGCTGTGCGTCGAAGAAGCAGCTGTGACTGGGAATTACGGACTTGCTCTTCAAGCGTTTATCATCAATCCGCTCATCCCGAGCGGCGAGACCGCGAAACGGGTGCTTGATGAACTACTCATCGCCCATAAAGCTCACCTGCCTCAGTTCGCTGACAAAATCGCCGAACTCGAAGCGAGCGGTGTCACGATCAGAGACGAAGTCGTTCAAGCGCTCCGTCCAATCGAGCACGCATAAAAAACAGCCGGCGCATCTAAGATACGCCGGCTGTTCTCATTATTTGATCAACTCGAGGTCGACCGGAATATTTTCTTCCACGGTCTCACCTTTCAAGTAGTTGACGGCTGCTTCGACACCGAGTTTTCCGATCTCTGTCGGTTTTTGTGCCACCGTTGCGGCCATCGTTCCGTCTTCGACAGCTTTGACCGCGTCATCCGTCGCATCGAAACCGATGACTTTGACGTCGCTCAATCCGGCGCTGCTCAATGCTTGGACTGCACCGAGCGCCATTTCGTCATTGTGCGCGAACACCGCGACGATATCTTTATTGTCTTGGAGAATGTTTTCCATGACCGTTAAGCCTTGGGCCCGGTCAAAGTTTGCCGATTGCTTGGCCACGACGTCGAGTTTTCCATCGATTGCCTCGTTGAAGCCTTGACCGCGATCGCGTGTTGCCGATGCTCCTGGAATACCTTCTAATTCAACAACTTTCCCGCCTTCCCCGACAAGTTCAACCATGTATTCACCAGCGAGCTTCCCGCCGGCGACGTTGTCTGACGCGACGTGGGCGACGACTTCTCCCGATTCTGCGTTCCGGTCAACCGTGATGACAGGGATACCGGCATCGTTCGCGCTTTGAACAGCGGCTCCGACTGCTTCAGAATCTGTCGGGTTAATCAAAATCAAATCCATGCCTTTTTGAATCATATCTTCGACGTCACTCACTTGTTTCGCCGCATCGTTTTGTGCGTCCGCCACAGTGAGTGTCGCATCGAGTTGCTTCGCCTCTTCTTCAGCTCCATCTTTCAAGGCGACGAAGAACGGGTTGTTCAATGTAGAGATGGAGAGTCCGATCTTAAAGTCCCCATCTTTTGGTTCTTGTTCCGAACTTGTTCCTGGTTGTTCCGTCGAACAAGCCGCCATCATGACCATTGTCAATACGAGTAGCCAAGCTGTCCATTTTTTCATCTTTCGTTTCCCCTTTCGATGATTAAGCGTTTTGTTTGCGATCGAGCAATACCGCAAATAAGATCACGGCCCCTTTTACGACAAGCTGGAAAAATGACGAGACGCCGAGAAGATTCAAGCCGTTATTCAACGTGCCGATAATTAGAGCGCCAATCAATGTCCCAACAATCCATCCGCGACCGCCCGCAAGACTCGTTCCCCCGAGAACAACAGCCGCAATCGCATCAAGCTCGTATGAAGTACCTGCTGTCGGCTGAGCCGAATTGAGACGTGACGTTAAAATGATTCCTGCTAACGCTGCCAACATGCCTGACAACGAGTAAATCATCACTTTGACTTTGTTGACGCCAATCCCCATCAGTTTAGAGGCTTCCTCATTACCGCCAATCGCGTACGTATGGCGGCCGAACGTCGTTTTTTTCAAGATGAAGTAGAGTATGCCGAACGCGATCAACATCGTGACCGCCGGCACCGGAATGATCCATAAGTAGCCGCGCCCTAACATTTCAAACCAAGTCGAGTCTCCTAAACCTGTGATTGGCCGGCCATCCGTGTATACGAGCGTCAGCCCTCGGTAGATGGTCATCGTCGCCAGCGTCGCAATGAACGGCGCGACTTTCCCGTATGTGATGACGGCTCCGTTAAACGCACCGAGCACGGCACCCGCAATCAATCCGAGCGCGATCGCCATGACAGCGTGTTGGCCGTCGACCATCATCCCGGCGACAAACGCCGAAGAGAGGGCGAGAATCGACCCGACTGATAAATCAATTCCTCCGGTCAAAATGACGAACGTCATCCCGAACGCAATCAAGGCGTTGATGGAAACTTGCCGCAAGACGTTAAAGATGTTGTTCAACGAGAGAAATCCTGGTTCGAGAGCCGTCACCACAACGATGATGGCAAGTAATCCGAACAGTGGACCGAGTTTTTGCCCCCATCCGAGCTTTTGTGGTCGCTGCAGCGCAGCCGTTGCTTTCAATTCCATATCATTGTCCTCCTGTCGCATATGTCATGACTTTTTCTTGCGTCGCCTCGTCTTTTGCTAACGTCCCTGTGACGACGCCTTCTCGCATGACGACGATCCGATCACTCATCCCGAGCACCTCGGGTAAATCCGAAGATACCATGATGATTGCGACACCTGCCTCTGCCAGTTCGCTCATAATCGTGTAAATTTCTTTTTTCGCCCCGACATCGACTCCTCGTGTCGGTTCGTCAAGGATTAACACATCTGGTTCGACACCAAGCCACTTGCCTAGAACGACTTTTTGTTGATTCCCGCCAGAAAGCGACTTCACTTTTTGTTCCATCGAATGATGTTTGACACGCAGCTTCTTCAAATAACCGTCCGCGAAGCGCTCCTCGTCTTGTCTCGAGATAATTGTGCCTTTCGCCCGTTTATCGAGCGTTGGTAGCGACAAGTTTTCTCGTAACGAGAAGTCGAGGAGCAACCCTTCGCCTTTTCGGTCCTCTGTCAAAAAAGCGATACCGTGACGAATCGCATCAGCCGGCCGTTTGATTCTTATTTCTTTTCCATTCAGTTTGACGACACCGCCTTTTGTTCGATCGGCGCCGAACAAGGCGCGCATCACCTCGGTCCGACCGGCTCCCATCAATCCTGAGAAACCGACGATTTCACCCGCCCGTACATTGAACGAGACGTTGTGGAACCGGTTACCTATCAAACCATCAACTGCGAGGACGACGTCGCCAATCGTGGCGGTCCGGTCCGGATAACGTTCCCCGATCTCGCGTCCGACCATCTCTTTGACGATTTCTTCAAATGACGTCTCGGCGATTGGATGGGTCCCGATCGACACCCCATCCCGGAGAACGGTGATGCGGTCACACAGTTCAAAAATCTCTTCCATCCGATGGGAAATATAAATGATGGACACGCCTTGGTCACACAGTGCACGCGAAACCGAGAACAACGCCCGAATCTCACGGTCGGTCAAGGCGGCCGTCGGTTCGTCCATAACGATGACTTTCGCGTCTGTCATGAGTGCTTTCGCGATCTCAATCATCTGTTGTTGACCGACGGATAAGTTTTTAGCGAGCTCATCGACTTCCATGAATACGTTCAGCTCCGCCAAATATTCCCGGGCGCGGCGCTTCATCTCTTGTTGCTTGATGACACCGAACGGACCGGTCAACTCCCGACCGAGGAACAAGTTTTCCATCACCGTCAATTCCGGCAAAATATTCAACTCTTGATGGATGAAGGCGATGCCGGCTCGTTCTGCTTCTTTCGGATGTTTGAACTGCCGCACGGCACCATCGATTTGGACATCCCCTTCGTCTTGCGCGTGAAGACCGGTCATCACTTTCATGAGCGTCGATTTCCCGGCCCCGTTCTCACCCATCAACGCGTGAATTTCACCAGGTAACAGTTCAAAGTCCACACCTCTCAATACACTCACCGGACCGAATGACTTATGGATGCGTTTCAACTGGATGTGCATCGAACCCCTCCTTAAAATAAAACGCCGGCGTGTAAAATGACGTTCGCATACGGTGTCGCTTCACCTGTACGAATGACGACTTTCGCCTGCTCGACTTCGCGCTTGAACGCTTCATGCGAGCACGTCTTGACCGTTTCGAATCGTTCAGTCAACGCTTTAGCAATCGGCTCGTTCTCGGTGAACACTTCGTCCGCCACCGTAATCTGTTCGATGACCATGTCAGCCTCAACCGCATTCAACACATCAAGAAATGACGGCTCGCCGAGACGGAGCGCTAAATCGACCCGTTTTACTCCTTTCGGGATCGGCAGTCCGCAATCGGCGATGACGACTGTATCCGTATGTCCCAGGTCAGCAAAGACTTTTGCCAAATGACTATTGAGAATCCCATGTTTTTTCATCACACTCGCTCCAATCGTCTCATCACGTCGGCTCGGTTCGGCATCCCGCCTTGAGCCCCGAACCCTTCCACGCTCATGCCCGAAGCTACGACGGCAAAACGCGCGGCTTCTTCTAAATTGTTTCCTTCCACGAGGGAAACTGCGAGAGCGCCATTGAATGTATCTCCCGCTCCGGTCGTATCGACGACATTCGCCCGGATGGCTGGGATATGTTGAATCGTCTTCCCGTCGAAGAAACGAACACCTCTTACTCCTTCTGTCACAATCAATTTGTTTGGGTAACGGCGCAATACGTCTTCAATCGGCAAGTCGCCGAATAGATCGCGGCATTCGTGCTCGTTCGGCGTCACGTAAGTCACCTTTTCAAGTAACTCACTCGTGAGCGCTTGAGACGGCGCCGGATTTAACAGGACTGGAATATTTCGCTGATGACAGTACGTACTCACTTGTTCGACGGTTTCAATCGGAATTTCTAGTTGCAACAAGACAAGCGTCTGATCATCAAGCAGTTGCTCCAACTCCACGTCGGTGAAGCGTACATGCTTGTTCGCGGATTGAACGACGACGATTGAGTTATCGCCGTCTGCTAATACGATATGCGCCGTCCCTGTCACTTCTTCGCCAATCGTTCGCAAATGACGCGTCCCAACCTGGTTCTGTTCAAAGTTTTGACGGATTATATTCCCAAATTCATCGGATCCGATACAACCGACCATCTCGACCTGACCACCTAGTCGAGCGGCAGCCACTGCTTGGTTGGCGCCTTTTCCACCGGGTACCGTCTGAAATGTATTCCCGATGACAGTCTCTCCAGCCTGCGGACGTTTATTTGTCGTGACAACCAAATCCATAGATACACTCCCGATGACAACAATTCGGTTCATGCGTCATGCCCCTTTCGTTTCGTCGTCTGTCGCTCTGTCAGTGTGACAGGCAATAAAATTTCTTTTGTAGCGGTCTCTTTCTTTTCAATCAAATCAAGAAGCCGCTCGGTCGCTCGTCGCCCCATCTCATAGATCGGTTGAGCAATCGTCGTGAGTGGCGGAGACGTCATCTCACCTAATTCGATGCCATCATACCCGATGACTTGTAAGTCTTCAGGCACCCGGACGTTGCGACGCACCGCTTCCTGCAAGACTGCGGCGGCGATGACGTCATTGGCGGCAAACACGCCGTCGAACGGCCAATACTCGTCAAATAATGTTTGTGCCGCTGTGAGTGCCTCTTTGAATGCGAAACTAGAATGTGTCATCCCGACGAGCCGGTCACCCGCCACGTCGAGAAAACCATCTGTCCGTCGCCTTACCGTTAGGAGGTGCTTAGGCCCAGCGATATGAGCAAGCTTTGTTGCCCCACAGCTCAACAGCGTCTCCGCTGCGAGGCGTCCACCTTCATACCCGTTCGAGATGACTGCATCAATCCCCGGCTTGACGATACGATCTAACGCCACCATCGGTAGTTCTAACTTTTCATAGTTCGGGTTATCCGAATGGTTCGTCGTAATAATCAGTCCATCAACATGCATCGTCTGAAGAGCGACCAAATACGTCTGCTCTTTTGAAAGTTGCTCATCTGTGTTGCAAAGTACGACCTGATAGCCATGCTGGTTGGCCACGTCTTCAATCGCTCGGGCCAACTGTGGAAAGAACGGATTTGTAATGTCCGGCATGATCAAGCCGATCAAGCCCGATGTCTTTTTAAATAATGAACGCGCGACTCGGTTCGGGGCATAGTCAAGTTCGGCGATGGCCCGCTCGACGGCTTCCCGCGCTTCTGCACTTACGTATCCGTTATTGTTCATGACACGGGACACGGTCGCGACAGAAACGTTCGCTCGTTTGGCCACTTGTTTGATTGTCGCCATCTCGCCCCTCCTTCTTTGGTAACGCTTACAAAACAAGCATAATGTGTAACCGGTTACATATCAACTATTTTTTAAGAAATTTAAAAACTTCGATTTTTCCTAGCTAATAATTAACAATAGAGGCGCGTCTATCCACCAGGGACGACGCGCCTCTACTCGAAATCTTTTGACGTTTTTCTGCTCCCTTAGTTAAGAGATGAGCGGTTGTCATAATCATCACGCGTGATGACATAGACTAAACTTCGAACGGTCCGTCCGTCCAACCGAGTCAGCTCTTGCGTCGTCGTGAACGCATACGTGAAACCGCACTTCTCGACGACACGACGCGACCGGTCATTGAAGTCAAAATAACCGCACCAGATCAGTTCTAAACCAAGGTCGACAAATCCGTGACGAAGCAGCTCACGCACCGCTTCCGGGACGTAGCCTCTCCCCCAATGATCCGGACTGAGCACGTAGCCGATTTCACGCTGGTTGTCGTGTTGGATATCCGGGTCCGGGCGTCGGTCGTGCAAACCGATGCTGCCGATCAGTTCGCCGGTCGCTTTCAACGTGATCGCCCAGACGTCTTGATCTTGCTGGAACATACGGATGACGTCCCGCGTCTCGTCGACGGACTCGTGCGGGGCCCAGCCCGCCATCGGTCCGACCCGCTTATTCTTCGCATAGCGATGCATCGCTTCGGCGTCATCGAGCTGAAACGCTCTGAGCCGTAGCCGTTCTGTGTCTAATAGAATCATGTCAGCTACTCCTTCGCTCGTTTCCCTCGCCTCCGTTCCGGGAACAACGGAACAGAGGAGGGATGACGATGCCGTTTGATTATGATCTTGATTTTGAGACGATCGATTTCCGAAAACACCCCGAGCTCTATCGCGTCGGACGCAGTGAACAAGGTGTGTTGCTCGTCGAACCTTACAAGAGTGAGATTTTGCCGCACTGGCGCTTTAAGACACCGGACATCGCCCGCCAATCTGCCGATGAGATCATGGAGCTGTTTGAAGCATATCGGGCAAACGATGATTTCGTCGGCATGGACATGGCGCGGAAATTCATCCAGATGGGCCATACCCGGGCCCGTCGTTACGCGAACTATAAAGGCGGCCGCAAGTATAAAGACGACGGCGCTATTCACGATCGCCAAATCGACGAAGAGAAAGCCGAATCGGCACGCATCTTTAAAGTGCGGTGGGACGAGATTCGGGCTGACGAGGACTACTTGAAACGTAAGAAGGCTCATCAGAAACAGTACGGTTGATCATTTGACCATGACAATAAAGCGGGTCGTCCCTTTTTCAAACGAAGCGACTTGTTGAAAGCCGAGCTGTCCATACAAATAGATGGCTCGTCGATTGAACACAGCCACGGTCAATCGGAGTGGTCTGCCTTCTCGCTCGGCTTCTCGCATCACTGTCTCGACGAACGCTCGACCACGTCCTTGTCCGGTCCGCGCCGGATGCATCCCGAGCCCGATATCAACGTACGTCCCGCTATAGTCATACGTCGCGTTCGGGACTTGGGCGTATGTGCCGAGGCAGAAAAAGCCATATAGCCCTTGATTATGGACCGCGCAATACGTCATCAGCTCGTTGATGCCTTCGGCCGAAGCTACTTGGTTATAAAAATCATATGGCGGCTCATACGTCCACGCTTGGATCGCATGGGCGTCTTTTTCTGTCATAGGACGAATTTCCATTTGCGCCTCCTGTCTCACGTCTTACTCCTGTTCGTGTCCTACACGAAAAATCCCTGTCGCTCCATACAAAAAAGGATGGGTTGCCCCCATCCTCTCGTTATTTACGGGTCCATGTCGCCGTGATGTCGACGTCGGCCGCATGCATCAAGTTATGGATCGGACACCGGGCCTCGACACCTTTTTGCAGCGCCTCAATCCGTTCATCCGACTCGGTCGTGTCAAGCACGATGTTGACGTGCACGTTCTCGAAATAAGTCCGGACCCCTTCGACGCCTTGGAAGCCGCGCGGGTCGAGCGTCCCTTCCGTCGCGAACGTCACACCTTCATAGTTAAAGTCCTGGTCTTGCGCGACATAGGCAATCGTGATCGTCGTACACGATGATAGCGCTCCGAGTAAATATTCGAGCGGATTCGGTCCGGCATCGGTCCCGCCGAGACGTTCCGGCTCATCGACGATAAACGGCTCTAGGTCGCGCACATGCACCGTCGTCTTCACGCTCGTCGCTTCGCCCTCGGCCCGCATCGTCACTAATGGTTTTTCTGACATCCCATCTCCTCCTTTTGAAATCGCATCTCTACTATCGTTCCCGTTATGTCGGACCGTTTGACACTCCCACGGCTAAAGCCGCAAGCTCACCCCTTCGGTATGAGTGGGATTCTGAAGTGCCCGTGCGGACGCAGTCCATTTCTGTTTTGTCCAAGCCTTCAGATGAGGGTGTGCCATCACCCCTCCTAAGACAGACCCTATAGGTTCTCAGGCTGGCCGACTGTCACCATCGACCACAGGTGCGTATCGGATGTTCATCGCACCGACTAGATCTCTGTGTTTTTTGAATCCACACGGACAGGCGTACGTCCGGTCTTTCGCTTTGCTTCGTTCGCCACAAGAAGGACAGGTTTGAGAGGTGTAGGCCGGATTGACATATTCGACCTTGATCCCTTCGAGCTTTGCCTTGTACTCGATGAACAATGCCAAGCGATAGAACGACCAGGTGTGCAGGTTCTTGTTGTGTTTACGGCTTGTTCTTGCCGTCTGTCGGATGTTCGCCAGTTTTTCTAGGCGGATGACAGAAATATGATTCTCTTTCGCGAAGCCGACGATCTCACGACTGACCTTGTGATCTTTGTCTTTCATCCAGCGCTGCTCTTTGTTGTTCAGTTTCTTGATCGCATTCAGTTTCTTCTTTTGACCGAGCTCTTTCCGTTTCGCACGGAACTTGCGTTTCATGTACTTGTTCTCGCGCCCGTTCCCGAAGAATCGCACCTTGTCACAACTTGTGGACGCGACGGCGGGGACTTTCAGGCCGAGGTCCACCCCGAGCACGTTGGTGCCCCCCTTCTCCGTCGTGGGGACCGTGACAGCGATCTGCGCCATCCACTTGTTCGATTTCTTCGTGATGCGGAGCGTCCCGAGCTTGTGCGCGAGGAGCGTGGCGTGGCGGTTGTCCGGTTCGACTATCTCGGCGCGGATCGCCGTCTTTTTGACCTTGCCGTCGATTATGATGGGGAAGGAGATCGACTCGAAGTCGAACGAGTAGTTCTGGTTGTTCCAGGTGCAGTACGGTTTCTTGAGGACAGGGACGATTTGGAAATCCTTCTTCTTCGCCCTCCTGAACACGCTCTTCGCGTCCTGGATGGCCTGGTTCTTGACGGCGCTGGGCAGGTCGGAACTCACGTTTTTGCTCGTCAGTTTTAGGCTTTCTCGAGCCTGCACCATGTCCGAGACGAGCTGGTTTGTCGTGCGGATATAGGTGTCCATCATCCGCTCTAAGATCGACTGTTGCGCTTTTGTCGGATGAAGTTTGATGTTCACGGTCAATGCCTGTGACACGGTGTCACCCCCTTGTCTTTTGTTCCTCGACATAACGTTTGATGGTCTCACTGGAGACGTTTCCCGCCGTCGAGACGAAGAAAAATCTCGTCCAGAGGCTCGTGAGATGTGTGAGATGCGGAAACTCCTCCCTTAGCCGCTTCGACGAGACGCCTTTGATACGCGCCATGATGTCAGACGGGCTGATGGATGGCAACGCCGACAAGAATAGATGCGTGTGGTCCCGATCACACGCGATGGCGATGAGTCGAATGTCGAGCTCTTCGCAGACATCACGGACGATCTCTTTGAATCGTCGCTCGAACAAATCGTCATCAAATAGTTTTCGGCGATACCTCGGGCAGAACACGAAATGATAACGGATCATCGACACGGTGGTTTTGGTTCTTCTGTAGTTGTTCATACGTTTATGGTATCACTTTGTTTGTTTTAGTGATACATTTTCTTGGAATAAGATTCTGCTTGTAGATTTCTGAAGTTCCGACTAGCGGGACCCCGAAATCAAGCTCACGTTCATCCCACCACTAAAGGAGTGGGCTTTCTCGTTCGCAAATTCTGTAACGCGTCATCGCAAATCGCATAGTCGTTTTTCCTTGCTACTTGATTTGGTACATCGCTCGGTCACATCACCGCGAAAAAGCGAGCGGATTCGAATCCGCTCGCTCACATGATTTATATCGTCTCTTCGATTGCAGTATCACCTTTGACCAAGTCGATGGCTTTGTTTGCCGCTTCTTGTCGACCGATGACATGGGCCAAGAACGCTGCGACATCCGCCCGCGGAATCTCACCCGTCGTCACGTTGTCGACGTTCACTTTGCCTGTACCGGCATCGTCTGTGAGCGCGCCTGGACGGACGATCGTATAATCGAGTCCACTCTGTTCGAGCAAACGGTCCGCATGATGTTTCGCCACGTAGTATGGCTTCATCGAATCAGGCCATGCCGAGCGGTCTTCCGCTTTCAAGGCACTGAGCATCACGAAGTGCTTGATGTTACCGTTCGCTTGGGCCGCCTCGACGCTTTTGGCTGCACCGTCTAGGTCGATAAGTAACGTTTTGTCGGCTCCCGTGCTGCCGCCCGAACCGGCCGCAAACACGACTGCGTCCATGCCGCTCATCGCTTGCTTCAACGTCTCGACATCACCTTCTAAGTCTCCGAGAACCGCCTGATAGCCGTTCGCTTTGAACTCGTCTAGCTGCTCTTGTTTCCGTACCATCGCGGTGACTTCGTGCTTCCCATCCTGCTTCAATCGTTCTACGAGTTGCTTTCCAATCTGTCCATTCGCTCCAATTACAAATACGTTCATCTGTCTTCCTCCTCAAATAAAATTCAGAGACAAGCGAAACGCCGTGTGGCCATGGCCACGTCCGGTGCAGAAGCAATGGCCGAGATGACAGCTACGCCGTCAGCCCCGTCACGCCGAATCGCTTCGACGTGTTCAGGCATGATTCCACCGATCCCCACGATTGGCAAATGCTGAAACCGGGCTCGCACTTGCCGAATGGGCACCGTTCCGTTCACTTCGGCCGCGTCTTGTTTCGACACAGTCGGATGAATCGGCCCAATTCCGACATAATCGGCATATCTCGAAGCCGTTGCGGCTTGCTCGAGCGAGTGGACCGAGACACCGAGACACTTCTTTGAACCGATTCGCCGACGAACGACTTCGGCTATCGCATCTTCTTGTCCGACATGAACTCCGTCCGCATCGAGTTTGATTGCCAGCTCGACGTCATCGTTGACGATGAACGGGACACGGTACTGTCGACAAAGTGGATGCAACGTTCGTGCCATCGCTTCTTTTTTATCCCCATACAGTGGCTCTTTACCTTTTTCGCGAAATTGAAAACATGTCACGCCGCATTGAAGCGCCGTTTCGACCGTCTGAACGAGATCAAACGTATCTGCCGTGCCGCAGATGAAGTAGAGCTTTAATCGCTCAACGATAGACGATGGATTCAATGGAAACCACCTCCTTCGGGTGCTTGTTGTACGCCCAATGATTTGTCAGTCCATGCCCGCTGCCGATCTGTAATCCGTGGGCGATGGCAATATGGATGAACTGTTTTTCCGTTAGTGCCGCTTCCATAACCGTCCGTCCGTTCGCGTGCTCCGCTGTTAGCGATCATGACCGGATCGACGACGATATTTTGAAAACGATGCTGCTCGATCGCACTAGCCACGACATCAATCAACTCATGATTGAACAGCAACCCAGTCTTACGCGCCGAGATGATAAAGTCTGATCCGACCGGATCGAGCTGGCGTGCGTCAAAAAACGGCTCGCAAGTTCCATCGTCGGGGCAAGAGTCACCCCTTTAGCCTGAACTTTCGAAAATTGATTCAAGTAGTACGAGTCTTGCATCACGTAATGCCGAAACTTCGCCTCGTCGAGCATCCCGTCTCCGAGCGCGCGGACGAACGGATGGTGGAAACTCGCCTCAAACAAGGCGTCGGCCTCTTGGCGGATATGTGCGGTAAACGTCATCGTATTCTCCTCCTTTGCATAAAAAAGACGCCGCCTCCCATAACGGAAGCGGCGTCGGCCATACACAAAGAGTGTGAGACAGGACGTTTCGCCCACTTCCCTCCGCTAGCGTGAACTAGATCAGGTTCAAAGGGTCTGGACCTCGTCCATCTCAGCCGCGTCAAGCGACTCCCCTAGTGGCAAACATTATGAAATTTGGTCATCTTCGACCACATCATATCAATCTTTTTGAAAAATGCAAACTCTTTAACGCGAGAAGCGACGGTTGAGCGCGGTCCCAAAATGCGAGAACCGTTCTGTCCCGAGCTTACGACGGTTCGAGGCCGCAAACACGTAATAATCGACCTTCCCCATAAAATAAATCAAGCGCAGTCCTGCGATAAAGAACGTGATCGTCGTGCTGACAGCAAAGCCGACCCCATACCAATCGATCCCGCGCGATAGTAACGACAACGTGAACAAGGCGTTCAGTATGAAGAACGAGAGGCTGACGAACAACGCCCCACGCCGGTCCTCAAAATACAGCAAGAGCAGCGTCAGTACGAGAATCATCGCGTTCGCGAACGCGGCGAGCGTCGTCATCCGGAAAATCTGGCCGACTTCTTCCGGGACACCGATCCACCCGACGAACACACCCGCCATCAGGATCGCGAACAAGGTGACAACACCTTGACTTCGCCCAAGTCGGATCAATTCATTTTTCAACACCGTCGTCATCGTCTGCTTCGCTTTCTCAATTTGGTGTAACGCCCCGCCATAATTGATCAAGCCGTAAAACGTTCGGTAGCGCTCGTAAAACCTTGTCTCGACAGCGACGACGAACAAGAGCTGGGTCGGGATGATCGTCAAGTACGACCAGAACACGGCCGTGTCATAATACGGATTGAACACGAACGAATCGGCAATCACCATGCGCCCTTCACCAAACCAGATGATGAAGTTGGTCACCCAGATCCCAAGCACGTATAACACACCGATGGCGAACAAGTCCGGATACTTATCAAAGTACCGGAAGTATGAAAATTCTCGCGTCGCATACCTGAGCGGGAACGTTCGGAGCATCGCGAAGAATAGCCCGAACAGCGTCACGACCATCCCAACGGTAAAGCCAAACAGAAGTTCGAGGCTCGATGGGTTGACCATGAGACGACTGATCAAATAGACGCTCGCGACTGAAATAACCCCGCCTAGCAAGAAGCTGTAAGCGACCGCTTGATAAAATTTGGCGGCGCTCAAGAACAAGAACATGACCCAGATAACGTTGATGGTCATGAATAAGACGAACAGGACGAGCTTATAGGCTAAACCGAGCGGTGAAATCAGCCAAAACACGCTATACATGACGACGGCAGCAAGAATCGTCACTTTTAACATGCCGGTGAAGACAGGAAAGATCTCATGGGCTTTCTTTTCATAAAATAAATCGGCCACGTATCGCGTGACGACGAGCTGCTGAAAACTAAATAGAATTTGCGAGAAAATGAACGCGTAAGACACGGATAGCATAAACAGCGTCCGTTCCTCGAGTGACAACATCGGCATCTGAAACGCCAACCATTGAATCGTACCGACAACGAGGATGACGATCAGCCAAGGGCCTGATGTGACGAGCCCGGAAAACGTGTACGCCTTCAGTCTTGAAGAGTAATAGTCTTCTTGAAACAACTTTTGTAACTTAAACCCGATGCCCGCCATACTGTTCCCTCCTCGCTTCATAGATGGCTTTATAGCGGTCGACGAACTGTTGCAATCGATAATACTGACGGACACGCTCGCGGCCGTTTTTACCGAAGCGCATCCGTTCGCGCGGATAATCCATCATCCATTCGACTTTGTCAGCGATGGCTTCCGGATGGACCGGAGGAACGATGAAGCCGGCCGGACCGAACGGATCGTCAGCGCGTCCGTAAAGTAGTTCCGAACAAGCCCCGACATCGGTCGCCACCCAAGGGATGCCAGCCGCCATCCCTTCTAAAATGGCGAGCGGCTGCCCTTCCGATATGCTCGTCAACAACAACAAATCAAATTTCGGCAACCAGTCTTGCACGTTCACTTTCCCGACGAGTTCGACATAGTCGGTCAGCCCGCTCTGCTCAATCAGTAGATGACACTCTTCAGCGTACTCTTCGTCCTCATCAAGCGGACCCATGATTGTCAGTTTAAACAGCCGATGGCGCTCTTGAAGGATTTTTGCGGAATAGATCATCGTCTTCAAATCCTTGATCGGAACGAGGCGGACGATGGCCCCAATTTGGAACACATCATTCTCGGCTCGCTCAAGCGTAGCGCGGATATGACGGTCGTCAATCCCGTTGGCGATAATTTTTGTCTTCTCGCTAGGCGCCCCAATCCACTCTTGATATTCGCGATTCCGCTCAAACAGCGTGATAATCTCATCGGCCGCGTTATACGCCTCGCGTGACAAGTGGTGGAAAAAGCGAACCCACCTCGGTTTGTAAGGGGACGGAATCCAATAAGACTGAAGGATTTCTTCCTCGCGTTCACGTGAGTAGATGCCGTGTTCGGTCAAAATGAACGGGATGCCTTGCGTCTCTTTCATGTAAGATGCGACGACGCCGGCGTAGCCTGTCGAGATGGAGTGGACGAGATCGACTTTTGGTAACGGTTGATGCAACACACGCAAGATCGGCATATACATACTCTGCCACATCCAAAAATAGTCGATGAACGATCCGCCGTTCATTTCTTCTGCGTAAGCTGCTTTTACGTTGCTCCAAAAGAACTCGCTTGAGAAGAAGGCTTGGCTTGACGGGACTTGTTTCCCGAGAATGCCGAGCGCTTGCCGGTTCGGGTTTTTCAACATGAGCCATTCCGAAATTTTCCGCTCGTCTTCGGCGTCGAGCTTCATTCGACCCTTCGCCTTTTTATCCATATCGCTTAAATAAAGGTGTGTGATTCCTGACACGTTTTGCGGCAACTCATATTTCATATCTTCTGGCCGCTTGACCGATGGCTGAATCGAGATGATTTCAAACTCGACTTCCGGCATCGCTTCAATCAGCGTCTGCGTCCAACTCGAGACACCTCCGCTCACATACGGGTAACTCCCTTCTAACACGAGCCCAATCTTCATTGCGGGTCCCCCTTGATGGCGATTTCAGCGTTCGCTGATGTCAATTGGACGAGATAGAGTGGACGGTCCGCCTCCATCTGCTCGACCGTGCCGAATGCGAATTCGCCTGTGTCCAATGATTGGCCGACTTTTAGACGGACGGTAAAGTGTGACGGATTGACGAGTCCGTCCCCAGTCAAATAAATGGTCTCGTCATCAAACGTGACGTTCAAGTCTGCCTCTTGATACGTGATTAGTTTTTCCGTCGCATAGTGCTGTGTATAGGCTTCCAGGTGAGGATAATGGTCATTTACGTCGTGGACGATTTTGCGTAGGCTCGTAAACATCGTATCCCAGTCTCGACCGAAGGCACGGTCTGGGTCGATGACGTCATCCGGGTGGATAAAGTGTGAAAACACTCCAAAGTTAGCGATGGCATCAACCATTTGGAAAATCGAACCTCTTTCTTCCCCGTAGTCACTCGTGATGCGCGGGAAATGATAGATTCCGGCATGTGTCGTATCAAATTCGAACTCTTGGACAAAATCACCACTTTCCGGGTCACCGGTATAGAGTGACGCAATCGTCCGCAGTTCAGGCAACGCCTCAGCAATCGCGTCGACACCGGTACGATTGAGTGCATTCGAAGGTGGGACGTATGATTTGAGTTGTTCTGCCGGGAAATAGTTAGCAAATACCGATTCTGCCTGTAGCAGCGAACGCTTCATCTCGTCCTTGTCTTTCCACGGAATATATCCGTACGTCGGATCGATCGGTTCATCGGCCGTGACAAGCGATTGGTGGTTATATCCGTGCAACCCGATTTCACCACCCTGCGCCAATAGTTTTCGGCCGAAATAGAGCATCGGGAACTCGCCGCGTTTAATCAATTTTTCATCTAGCAGTTCCATCTCTTCTTCGTACGTCCCGATCATCGCGCCCGTGTAAATGATGTCGTCATCTTGAGCCATGTCGACCATGTCTTTCCACCAATCTTCGGCAAAGAAGTCTTTAACCGATTTATCGAGTGGTGTCGCCGAGACATCTTTCATCTTGCCGTCCATGACTGGAGCCGGAAAGTCATCGATATACATGAGCTTAATCGCCGCTTGGGCACCCACGAACGCAGGCGGTAACGTTCCGAGCGTTTGGACGAACAGTCCGCGAATCATCTTTTGATTGGTGGTCGTTGTATTCCAGTACAGAACGTTCCCGTCACCGACCTCATATTCCCAAAGGACGGGAAACCCTTCCGCTGACAGCATAACGTTCACTTCGTCTGCAATTGCGAAGTCAACGACACTATGGACGAACAGATCGTCCGGTGGATTCAAGTCGACATAACCCGGGAAAATCGTTTCTTCGAAGTTCAGACCATAAACATCTGGAACGAATTCACCGATTTCTTCGATACCTGTCACTTCATTCCAAGCGGGGTCTTTGAAGCGGTTGGCGAACACGACATTGCCTCCTTGTTCGACGAACCGTTTCGTCTCTTGCAATGGCCATGTCGTGGTTTTTTCGCCTGTAAATATGATGATACTGTAGGGCGACGGCACGATCGAACTGACCTCGCCCGCCTCAATTTCTCGAACGTCTAGTTTGGCGTAACGCAAGCCATGCAATAAATTATCTGCCGTATTGACCGCCAAATCACCTTCGTCTCGGACAAGGTAAACTTGAAGTTGATGCTCTCCTGTTTTAGCGGAAGCATCCCCTTGCAATTGGTCGATATTCATTCGTTGTTCAGCAACGTTCGGTAACAACGTATGCAAGGAATGGATCCTCAAGTATTGGATTGCACCGACGACGACGAGAAATAACACGATGAAGAGCGAGAATGAGATTATAGTTCGTTTTTCCATGATGTCGAGTCACTCCATTCTTCAAACAACAGTCGGTGCTCATACGGCACATCGTCTAACGAAAATTGTGTTTGCATCATAAACATGACAGCCTTCACCTCGGTCCACCGCTCCCGTTCATAGTAAAAGTCGATGAGCATGAGGTGGGCCTCGATGCGTTCCGGGAAATGGTGAACATACTCCTTCAAAATTTCGAGCTGATCTCTCGGACGTTTTAACGTGATGTAGACTTCGTTTAAATCCTCATAAATCCATGAAGACGGCGGATACAGTGTCTTCGCTGTCAAAATCTCTTTTAACCAGGCCTCGCGTTTGTCTTTCAACATGACTTCCGTGATCAGTTCACTGTGAACCATCCGTTTGTATATTGTCGCTAGCCGGCGAATCGTTTCCGGGTTTCCTAAATCGTATTCACGCTTCGCCAATTTCAATTCCTGCTCATACTGATTGATGAGAATGTTCATCGTCGCGGCCGCATAATGGACCGTTTCACTGTCCGTGCTCTCAAGCCCCATCTGCAAGTATTTCCCTTGGTTATTGATGGACTGGTTGACGTGCGTCAAAATCGAGTGCTTGCGGATCGCGGGATCTTTTGAATTGATGGCATCGGCTAACGGCAACAGGCTAGAGCTCGTTTTCGCATCGTGCCGAATCTGCTCATAATTGACGACCCGAAAATCAATATACTCATCGTAATCTTCAATCAGTCCGCTCCGATCAAAGCGTTCTGCGAAGCGATAAATCGCATATACTGCGACTTCAGCGACAAAAGGTAAAAATAGGCCGAAGCATAAAGCGACCACTGCCACCCCGTAGTCTAGCGCTTTCATTTTCCGCTTCAACACCACTAACAAAACGAACGCTAAGATTGCGTGAATCACATAGAGCCCAATCCAAACTAAACTGTCGATGGCTTCCATGAACTCACACTCCCTTCTGGATCAAAATCCCTTCGATCCGATCATAAATTCGTTGACGGTTCTCCTCACTCGTTCCTGGGAGTAGCAGCAAGAGCTTGTTCTCGTCTTCGTCATAACCGACAATATCAATCTCTCGCAAATACGACTGCACGATCGCTTCAATACTTTCGAGCGAGACTGGTTCATAACCGAGCGCATACTCGAGTACGATGAACGGTTGGTCGTGATGAAGTTTCTTTTGCTCTTGAAGCGCCATTATCTCGATGAACGCCTCTTTCTTATAGAACGATGTGCCCGGGTAGAGCTTCTCGTGTTGCTCTTTACGAATCAAGTTTTGCGCGTTTGTGATTCGCGTCCCAATCCATGAGAACAGGATATTTAATACGTGGAGGTCATCTGTCGTCAGTTTCCGGAGCGGCAGACGCTTAATGACGACAACTTCACGCGTCTCTCCGTCAATCACGATCGGAGCGAGCAACATCGGATCCGTGTCGTCATCATCGAGTTGTCGTAACATCGTTTCTTGGACTTGGAAGAAACGTTTGAACATACTCGACGCCTCATCTAAGAAAATTGTTTGTGGAAACTCTTTCTTCTCGGCTTGGCGAATGATTAGACGCATCGACTTTTGCGATCGATCGACATGATAGATGGCGACGTCGCTCGCCAAGAAATATTTTTTAAGCAGACGAATCGTCTCGCTACGAATCAATTCAGGATGTGGCAAGTCAAGCGAGACAGCTAGTTCGTACAATTGATTTAAACTGTATTCCGATTGAAGTAATTTTTGACGAAGAGTCGTTTGCGAAGTGTTGAGTAAATCGACGGTCTCTTTCAAATACGTGTTTTCATCTTTCAGTTCTTCGTTGCGAAACTGACTGATTTCATAACGCTCTCGAAATGAAGTGCTAAACAAGCCGACGATGACGGTGAGTGCGAAGTAATAGAAAAGGGTGAGAAGTGAGTTTGTATCGTAGAACAGTAAGAAGATATCGCCTCCGACAAGTCCGGTGTAGAGGACTTTGTACAGCAGCAAGACGGCGAAACTAATCAATCCAAAGGTTGTTCCGTAACGTAGCGCGAATAAGATGGCGGCTACATAAAATAGGTTCAAATCATTTTGAATCGTCCCTAAATTGAAAGCTAAATCGATTCCAATCAACAGAGTAAACACGACAAGAATTTCGGCCCACTTAATCCACGGGCGGTCTTGAGCATATAGAATGATAATCCCCTCCCAACGATTAGTCACAGCTTCATAACACGAATGTCATGCTTACTTATTTGGCGCTCGCAGCAAATTCCCCTGCTAATTTTCTTAATCTCCTTCCTGAAAATCCCACGTATCGTAATAAGTGGGTTCATGATAATGGATGAACCCGTTCGCTTCCGCCAAGTCTCGACTAATGGCTTCCTCTTGGTCCGAAACGGTAAGTACCGCAGTCCCATACTGTTCTTGAATCACATTCATCCGGTCCAACATGTCCATCGACCAAGAGTCCGATGTGATCTCCGAATAATTGAACCCCTCCCACATGAACCCATCCACGTATGGAGCGCTCGTTCGTTCAAGCGTTTCGATTCCCCAATTTTGTACAATCGGGACCCCGGGGTAAGTCTGTTTAATCGCTTTTAAAAATGCTTCTAACCCGTTCAATTGTTCAGTCAAGTCTTCGGGATAGTCGAGGTGTACATCGTCGATATCTCCAACCGTGTCTAAAAAGATACCGTCCAAGTGTTTATTGATGACTTGCTTTTGAATTTCGCGCATCAAAATCTTCCGAAAATGGTCCGAACTGATATCCGTCAAATAAGAATCCCATTTCGGAAAATAAATCCGCTCTCCGTCCCGATAGAAAAAATCATCTTGTTTCATTTGACCGATCAGTTCCCGATTCCACGTGTCCGCCTCCATCACGTTTATATAACCGAGCACTTTCGTGCCGTTCGAACGAATCGCTTCAATCTGCTCCGGTGTATACCAAATCGGTTCGATGATCACGAGATCATACCGGGTCATATCCTCGATAATCGCCTCGGTCGGAATATTGTAAAAAATTTTGTACGAGCTGATTTTATCAAAATCAAATGGCGTCTTCGTGGTACATCCACCTAGCAGCAGAAGCAGCACGAAACTCGTCAACCTAAAGCGTCGCACACGGACACCTCCTTGTCGCAGAATACTTCATGGTGCAATTAGGTCCGTTTGACGTCAATTGTTCAGGGAAACAACTTAGTATGACTTAGCAAAAAAGGAGAGATGAGGATGAATACGATTTTACTGACGGTTGCCCTCTTATTCGTCGGACTGAACGTATATACCTTCTTCCGCCGACAGACGTACCGGCAGACCGGATTTGACGGCCGATTATTTAGCCACCTTTTCATCAGCTTGTTAGGCGTGTTGATCGGATTTGCCTTGGTTTATTACGCGTTGTCGTGGGACGGGGTCATTCTCGTCACGTCACTTGAGACGATGACCGCTGTCGAGCCATCATGGCAAAACCTGCTCTATTTCAGCGGCGTCACGCTTCTATCAATCGGATTTGGTGACTTACTGCCGGTTGGACCGGCCCGTCTGTTCGCCCTACTCGAAGCGGCAATCGGAATCTTGCTCCCGACCGCGTTTTTCGTAAAATCGATGTACAAAAAAGAAGACTGACAAGCAGTCTTCTAGCGTCCAGTGATCAATAAGTACAAATTGAATGCGACGAGTCCAAGCGGAAATAAGGCCACGACAACGATTGGCCATTTCTTCGTCCGGATGCCGACAAATAAGAGTAAACTCCCCACTAGGAGCGCGATGAACGTCGTATACGGATTCAAGCGTCATTCCCCCTTCTATAGAGGGGGTTTCCCGACTCGGCTAAAAACTAATCGTTTGAAGTCCAAAGCGTCGAAAAAGCGTCACGAATCCGCTTGGACTCGTCGTCCCGAAATGAGTTGCCACTTTTCTCCGAAACACGCCGACTGAAGACGCAGAACTGCTCGATCAAAACGTTAAACGCGGCTGCAATCGCCGCAGGATTTGCGACGGGGTATGTCTGTAAGTATGCTTGCCAAGCTTGATCCGATAAGTGGTCCACCAAAGCATCCCCAGCTTTCCCGATATTCGCGGAAAAGCCGGTCCTATATCCGACATCCCACGCCATCATCTGTCGGAGCATGTCTCGCATGATCGTCACGTGATCGAGCGCATACAGCAGTTGATTGCGCCTTAGTCCTTTCACGACATACAATGACACCCACCAAAACTCGTTCCAACACGACGCATAGTCAAACGCGCTCGGGCGTTTGACTCGGTACGTCTCATCGCTCGGCACAAGCCGGCCTGCCGTGTCATCTTTATCGAGCATAACGAGACTGAGCGAATCTTCCGCAATCGCCTCCTCCACGACGCGAACAGGACGAACGGTCAGATCGATTCGATGACCGGCTACAAACTGGACGAGAAACGCAAACCGCTCGTATCTTGTTTGAGACGGTGACTCGTCCGGTGTCTGCATGATCAACACCTCGCCGAACGGATCGATCCAGGATCGATCCGTTATGAACGATGATACGTCCAGAACGAAAAACGTGACATCTACATCTTGAAACCGGTCTGGGGAGACGTGCGGATTGACGAGCGATCCGTTCAACACCATGATTCGGATGTCTTCCCGCTCCTCCGCCAAAGCGAGTAGCTGCTCGAGCACCTGGTTATTGTTCATTCGACGATCGCCCCGAGCGAACGGGCGACTTGGACCGCCTGCATGACGTCGAGTTTCGTCTTTTTGAGCGTAACGTCCGTGAAATCGACCCCGTCCATGTCAGCACCTATGAAGTCGGCAGCCGTACAGTCCGCATGCTGCAGGACGGCACGTGTCAACGCAGCATTCGTCCAGCGCGACTCCTTCAAGTCCGCCCCGTACAAATCAGCCTCTACTAGACGAACATCCGACCAATCCATTTTTCGGAGCGGCGCGTGACGCAAATTGACGAACGACCAGTCGCCCCCACGAACGGTCACTCCTCCGAACGTACACGACTCGAACGAGGAACCGGTCGTCTTGCACTGATCGAACTCACGTGAACTACTCACCACTTATTTGCTTCGCAACTTGAAGTGGGAGCTTCTTGGGAAGACCATGCTTTGACCAGCCACGGTTGTGGACCAAGCTCGTCGGGCAGTCCCTGCCCTGGGGTGTTTCAGTCCGCGAGGCGCAACAGGTTGAGGCTCGCGTTGACGTCGCGGTCGTGGTGCGTGCCGCATGCGGCACAGGTCCACTCGCGGACGTCCAGGTCCTTCTTGCCGCCGTTCTCGCCGCAGGCCGAACAAACCTGGGTCGAGGCGAACCACGGGTCGGCCTTGATGAGCGTCCGTCCATAGAACCTCGCCTTATATTCCAGCTGGCGGACGAACTCGCCCCACCCGGCGTCCCCGATCGATTTTGCCAGGCGGCGGTCCTGCATCATCTCCCTCGGCTTCAGCGTCTCGACGACGACGACTTGGTTCTCGTCGACGATGCGTCGTGACAGCTTGTGGAGGGAGTCGTGCCGTCGGTTTTTGACCTGCTCATGTTTCTTCGCGAGGACGAGCCGGGCCTTCTCGCGGTTCCGGCTGCCGGGCTTCTTGCGGGAGAGCGCGCGCTGCGCCCGTCTCAGCCGCGCCTCGGCCTCGCGCAGGTTGCGCGGGTTCGGGACCTTCTCCGTCACCATCGCGTCGTTCGTCATGACGGCGAAGTGCCCGAGGCCGAGGTCGATCCCGATCTTGTGCTCGGCGGGGACCCACGGCTCGTCGGGCTGCTCGACGAGGAGCGACACGAAGAATTTGCCCGTCTTCGTCATCGACACGGTCGCCGAGCGGATCTCGCCGTCGAAGATTCGATGCTGTGTGAAGCGGATGAATCCGACCTTCGGGAGCCGGACGTGGCCCCCTTCGATACGGATCGTGCCGTGCTGGTTGTTCGTCGTGTAGGAGGCGCGCGATTTCCGTCTCGACTTGAACACCGGGAAGCCGGCCGTCCCGGCGAAGAACTTCGCGAACGCCGCGTCGAGGTGCAGCTTCGCGTTGGCGAGCGCGAGGCTGTCCGCCTCACAGAGGAACGGGAACAGGGGCTTGTACGAGGCGGGTGTCGGCAGTTTGCGTTTCGGGCCGGTCCCAGCCTTCGACTCCTCGTGGATGGCGATGCGGTCCTCGAGCAGCTTGTTGTAGACGAACCGGGCGCAGCCGATCGTCCTGACGAGGAACTCGGCCTGTGCCGTCGTCGGGTGGAGCCTGTATTTGTAGCCCTTCAGCATGTCTCCGCCTCCTCTCGGCCGATGATCGTGATGAACGTCTTCCTCATCCGATACCCGCGGCGGGGGAAGGGAAATCTGACGGAATCACGAACTTCTGTTCGTCATATCTGTCACAGGGGTGGCCAAGAGGTTTATGTACGGGCGATTCATCTCCCACCTACGCCGGGCCTCGCCCCAGACGCTTAGAGGTGGGAGAATTCTCGCTTAATTATGTTAAAAACAAATTCGCCCCATTGAATTGACAGTTTAAAAACGAACTGCCGACGTGGCGCGATGCGTTCCATTTCGAGTCGGTAAAGTCACAGTTGATGAAGCGGCACTGCTCGGTCTCGAACTCGGTCGCGTCGATGTATGTGAACCGACAGTTCTCGAACGTCACGTGTGAAAGTTGAAGGTCACGGAACGAGGACTCGCGAAAATCTTGTCCTTCGTAAGACTCATTTAATTGAAACATGTCCTGCCTCCTTGGCGTATACTAATTGTAGCTAAAGGAATGGAGTGATGAAAGATGGATATCGTATTTCCGACCGATCAGGGCACGTTCAACTACCGCGTCGCCGGCATCTGGGTCCAAGATGGTCGTTTGCTCATTCATCGGAACGCAAATGATGACTTTTGGGCGTTGCCGGGCGGCCGCGTCGGCATCGGCGAAGAAGCCGAACTCGCTTTGATGCGCGAACTGCAAGAAGAGCTCAACGCGACACTGACGGGAACGACGTTCGCTTTCGTCTCCGAAAATTTCTTCACGTACTTAGAACGCACGGTTCACGAGATCGGCATGTATTTTTATGTATCGGGTGACCTCCCGCTCCGGACCGGGGACTTTCACGGACCAG
This sequence comes from Exiguobacterium sp. SH5S13, assembly GCF_004337085.1. Taxonomy (NCBI): domain Bacteria; kingdom Bacillati; phylum Bacillota; class Bacilli; order Caryophanales; genus Exiguobacterium; species Exiguobacterium sp. SH5S13. The sequence continues at coordinate 37,042 of NZ_SJUS01000008.1, forward strand.
AAGGAGATCACCTCATCTATCGTTGGCAGCCGCTCGAGTCGCTCCGTGAACTGAGACTCTTCCCGGAGACGCTCTATGCGTTGCCGCAGTCGCTCCCACCACACTTTATCGACCGCTGAGCCTTATAAAATCGATTTCAACTCGTTCAAATCTTGAATCTCATACGTCGTCTCGACCGTCGCCGCAACCTCATGCGGGTTGTACCAGCACGTATCGAGGCCGTACATGCGTCCTCCGGCGATGTCCGCCGTCAGCGAGTCACCGACGATGAGCCCACGCTCTGGTGACACGTTCGGGACACGGTCGAACACGTAATCGAAGAACGGTTTCATCGGCTTTTGCGATCCCGTCGCGTCAGAGACGAACACGTCCTTGAAATACGGGAGCAACCCCGACGCCTCAAGCCGCTTGAACTGTGTCTCTGTCACACCGTTCGTGACGATATAGAGCGGATACTGTTCACTGAGCGTTTGCACGAGTTCGAGTGCCCCGTCGATGATGTGCACCCCGTCGTGCAAATGGTCTCGATAGCGCTGTTCGACTTCATGCGCATCGATCGTGATGCCGAGCGTGTCGAACAGTTGCGTGTGGCGGCCCATCAAGACGTCTTCCCGTCCGACCTCACCGCGTTCAAACGCGCGCCATAGCCCGTTGTTGATCGTCACGTATTGTTGTTTTAACGCATCGGTCATCCGGACGTTATGTGAGGCGAGCAATTGCTCCAAGGCGACGTGCTCGCTCCGTTTAAAGTCTAGCAACGTATCGTCGACATCAAATAAAATAGCTTCATACCGTTTCATAATTTGAATTACCCCTCTCTGCCTCTAATGTACAGGAACAGGCCGAGAAGTTCAAAACAAGGAGTGAGTCCCATGGCTAAACGACCGATCACCAATCTCGAGTATTCAGATAAAGAACGTGAATCATTTTTCTACTTGACCGATGAAATGTTCGGCATCGATTTTCGCGGATGGTATTTGGATGGAGAATGGACCGACCGCTATCGCTGTTATTCGTTGACGTTCTACCGGAACATCATCTCGAACGTCAGCATGAGCCGGATGACCCTCGTGACGGACGGAACCGCTCGTGAGATGTATCAAATCGGGACGGTCATGACGGACGAGGACCGACAAGGACAAGGACTCGCCACCCGCGTCTTCAAGCACCTCTTCAAACAACATGACGCCGATGGATTGCCTTATATTTTAGCTTGTAACGAGGGCCTCGAAACGTTTTATGAGAAGCAAGGGTTCACTGTCCAACGCGAACCGGAGCTATTTGTCTCCGTGTCGGGCTCGGCGCCCCCGCTCGAACACGTCGACGTCGACGCCGAACGGTGGCGTCGGTTCAAACTGGAGTCGCTCCCGTACTCACCCCGGCTCTATACGACGGACGACATGCATATTTGGATGTTCAGTTTCTATCAAGGCCTGAACGAGGACGTCTATCGCTTCGACGACGTGCATGTCATCTATTTTATTGAGCGCACGCGTCTGCATTTGTTCGCGGTGCTGTCGCCTCGGCCTGTCGATATGCGTGACGTCGTGGCACGGCTCTCCTTTGATGGGATCGCGGAAATCGTCTTTGAATTCACACCTGACTTGGCCGATGTCGAACGACGTGCGTCACGTGCACGTGACGGACAATGGATGATCCGTATGAGTGACGGCCACCTTTTCCCGGAAGGCTGTCGCTTCCCGAGTTTATCGAAAGCATGAAATAACGCGCCTTGCAACAGAGTCTGATGGTGCGAGCGTACTCATAAGAGAAGAGGACCGTTCCGACAATAGGTCAGAATGGTCCTCTTCTCTTATCCAAGAATATTTTTTTGGTTCTCAAACGCTGTTTTTAAACAATGAGCCGCCTCTTTCACCGCCCGTTTCGCCTCTGGGACGAACGCATAGTAGTTCGTGAAGCCGTGGATCAGCCCCCCGTAATTTTTATACGTCACCGGGACACCGAGGCTGATCAATTTGTTCGCATAAGCCCGACCGACGTCACGGAGCGGGTCGTACTCGGCCGTCAGTAGTGTCGTCGCAGGCAGTTGCTCTAAGCGATCGGACAAAATTGGCGACGCATACGGATGTGTCAACTCATTTTCGTCATTAAAATATTGCTGCTGGAACCAACGGATCAACCCTTCGTCAAGCAAGTAGCCGGTAGCGTAATCAATCAAAGATAACGGCAAGTTCTCTTCGGTCCCGGTCACCGGGTAAAACAGGAGCTGATGAACGAGTGACGGCCCCCCGCGCTCACTCGTAATCAATGCGCTGACCGTGGCGAGCGTCCCGCCGGCACTGTCGCCGCCGACGGCGAGTCGTGACGCATCTACGTTTAATTCCGAAGCGTGTTCCCCGATCCAAACGAGTGCATCGTAAGCGTCTTCGACCGGGGCTGGAAATTTATGTTCCGGCGCGAGGCGATACCCGACCGAGATGACGGTACAGTCCGCCTCGTTCGCGAGGGTGCGGCAAATCGCATCGTGTGTCTCGATGCTGCCGGTGACGTAACCGCCGCCGTGATAGTAGACAAGTGCCGGGGCGGTCGTTGCTCCTGACCGATAAATCCGAATCGGGAGCGTACGCCCTGGGAGCGAGAGATCCAAGTCCTCGACTTCGTGAACGTGCTCTTTATGCTGGAACCTCGTCAGCACTGCATCTTCCTGTCGTCTTAACTCGAGTGGGTTCATTTGCTCATATGTGGGTGACATCTGATTTTTAAATTGATCCAAATAAAATTGAATCGTCGGATTGACTGGCAATGGGAACCCCTTCTTTCTCTATTGGCGTACAGTTTCCTATTCCCAGCCGAACCCGTCATTAAGCAGACTCGCACACTTTTCGAAATTTAGAATGATAAAAGAATGCCAAGACGACACCGATAACGAACAAGACCGTCCAAGCGATGCCTAACAATCGAGCTAGCATCTATGACAAACGTCTTAGACTTCCTCCTGTTGATTCTTTTTCCACCAGACGAACATAACGATTCCCATGCCGACGAACAGAACCATCATTGAGAAAATCAACTGTTGTTCAAGCGGCAGGCTCGTTTGCGCGAACACATATTGCGGCACAAACAGTAGAAGTGGAATAATCAGATTGATCCACGTCTTCGTCCACACCGACACGATGACGAGTGTGAGCACTGCTAGCCCGAACAACACGAACTGCCCGACCGTCCCAAACGTGATCTTCGGTGTCTCAACGAGCAGGTCGAAAGTCATCAAGCCTAGGAATAGCGTCATCGGCAATGCGCCGAGCGCGGCATACGTCAACCCAGTTTTCATCTTGCCGCGAGACGAACCGGTCGACATCTTACGGAACACTTGTGTCACGGCGAGTAAAAGTATGACGGCGACGAGTGGGAAGCCGATCAGTTGGACCGTCGAGAACGTCATCTCTCCTTGAATAAAGTTTCCGATGATGATGTAGGCGAATACGCTCGGAATGATCATGCCGACAACTTTCACTACCCCTTTCACGTCAAACGCCATCTCGCTCCCGAGTTGGCGCATATACGCCTCAGGGCTCTGTCCGACGACATCGTCTACGCTTTTCCCTGCTCGCTCCGCTTCTTCTAAATGGTCTTTCAATTCTTCGGTCACGTCCTTCACTTCACGTTCTGATTTCCCACTCGACATGAGATAGACCGCCAAATCATCTAAAAAATCACGACTCTTTTTCGAAAGTTCCACGTTCATTCCCCTCTCCTAGTACGCGGTCGACACCGCTCGACACATCTGCCCAACGCTTCCGGAACGCCATTAATTCCTGTTCCCCAGCTTCCGTCAATACGTAATACTTTCGTTTCGGACCTCCTGAAGGCAGAGGTTTTTGAACCGTCTCGACCCACCCCTCTTTCTTCATCCGTAACAGAACCGGGTAGATACTGCCTTCGCTCACCATCGTGAAACCGTACGCTTGAAGTTTCTCCGACATCTCATAGCCGTACGTCTCCCCTTTTGCGATGATGGCGAGCAGACACCCTTCGAGCAACCCTTTCAACATTTGACTCATCGCCATGGCGTGACCTCACTTTCTCCAAACTATCTTGTTATACATAATAGTAATGGAAGGTGATTTCAATTGCAACTACTTTGTAAAACAAGATAGTTGCGCATCGAAAGGTTTAATTTTTTAAATCAGGTGAATACTTCTTATGGTGAAGAAAAAATAAAGGAGTGTTGTTATGCATACCGATTTTACGAAGATGTACATTGACGGCCAGTGGGTAGACGGTTCGAGCGACAAGTCGATCGACAACGTCAACCCGTTCACGGACGAGAAGCTGTTCTCGATCCGGTCAGCAGACGAGTCCGATCTCGACAAGGCATATCAGGTAGCTAAGGAAGCGCAAGGTGAATGGGCGGTCATGCTGCCGCAAGAGCGCCGCGCCCTGATCGAGCGGTTCGCTGAACTGACGTTACACTACAAAGACGACATCATCGACTGGCTCGTGAAAGAGTCAGGCAGCACCCGCATCAAGGCAGAAGGCGAATTCGCTGCCTCGATGGCAATCATTAAAGAGGCGTCGACGTTCCCGTTCCGGATGGACGGACTGATCAAACCATCGATCGTGCCGAACAAAGAGAACCGGGTCTACCGGAAGCCGCTCGGCGTCATCGGCGTCATCAGCCCATGGAACTTCCCGTTTCATCTCGCAGTCCGTTCAATCGTCTCGGCGCTCGCGACCGGCAACACGGTCGTCGTCAAACCAGCGACGGCGACACCGGTCACTGGCGGGCTCCTGTTCGCTTCATTGTTTGAAGAAGCCGGGCTCCCGAAAGGCGTCTTGAATATCGTCGTCGGTCGCGGCTCTGAGATTGGCGATGCCATCGTCGAGCACCCGATCCCAAAACTCATCTCGTTCACGGGATCGACCGAGGTCGGGAAAGGCATTGCCGAGAAGGCCGGACGTCTGTTGAAGAAGACCGCGCTCGAACTCGGCGGCAACAACGTCTTCGTCGTCCTAGACGATGCTGATATCGACCGCGCTGTCGAGTCGGCCGTCTACAGCAAGTTCTTCCATCAAGGTCAGATCTGTATGTCGACGAACCGCATTCTCGTCGCCGAATCGATTCATGACACGTTCCTCGAACGGTTCAACGAACGCGTCCGCGGCCTTAAATTCGGAAATCCGAATGAAGCCGATACACAAGTCGGACCGCTCATCGACCATGATCAAATCGATCGTATCCTCGACCAAATCGATCAGACGATCGACGCCGGGGCGACGCTCCACGTCGGTGGCAAAGCGAACGGCAACGTGCTCGAACCGACCGTCCTTAGCGGTGTCACGAACGACATGCCGCTCGCCAAAAATGAGATCTTCGGACCGGTCGCCGTCATCTTGTCATTCAAAGACGACGAAGAAGCGCTCCATATCTCGAACGAACTTCCATATGGTCTTAGCGGAGCCGTCCACGGTTCGATTTACCGGGCGACCGAGTTCGCTCGCCGCGTCGAGACCGGGATGATCCACATCAACGACCAATCGGTGAACGACGAGCCGCACTTGCCGTTCGGCGGTGAGAAAGACTCAGGGCTCGGCCGCTTCAACGGCGAATGGGTGCTCGAGGAGTTCACGACGCTCCAATGGGTATCTGTCATGCATGAACGCCGTGAATACAAGCCGTTCTTCTCGTAATACAAAAAACTGTTTCGGTCCGTGGACCGAAACAGTTTTTTCATAGTTTCTTGACGAATTCTGACTTGAGCTTCATCGCGCCGAACCCATCGATCTTGCAATCGATATCGTGATCACCGTCGACGAGGCGGATACTTTTCACTTTCGTCCCTTGTTTGACGACGAGTGACGTACCTTTCACTTTCAAGTCTTTGATGACCGTGACCGTATCTCCATCTTGGAGCACGTTCCCGTTCGCGTCTTTAACCTCAGCGTCCGCCTCGGCCTCGGCCGCCTCGCTCGGTGACCACTCGTAAGCACATTCCGGGCAGACGAGCAGAGCGCCATCTTCATAGACGTAGGCCGACTGACATTTTGGGCAATTCGGTAGTTCTGTCATCTTGATTCCTCCATTCGATTCACTGTTGCCAGTATACCGTATTTCAGAAGTGTCGATAGACAACATTTAGCCTTCTTGCGGTGTTTCGGGACCTGTCAAATCCAATTGATAAAATGACAAGTCGAGCCATTTTCCAAATTTGTAGCCGGCTCGTTTGATCGTCCCTGAATGAACGAAGCCCAGTTTTTCATGCGCTTTGATACTCGCGATGTTCGCAGCGTCGATTCCGCCGATCATCGTCTTATAGTCACGCGCTTCCGCGATGCGAATGATCTCACGAAGCAACTTGTTGCCGACACCTTTGCCTCGATAGCCCGGATGGACGTAGACAGAATGTTCGATCGCGTAATGATAGGCCGGCCATGGACGGAACGGACCAAACGTGGCGAAACCCATGACGACGTCGCCGTCTTGCCAGACGATGACAGGGTGTCCGGACGCTTTTTTATCTTCATACCAGGCGACTCGATTTTGAAGCGTCACCGGTTCATAGTGATAGACGGCAGTACTGTTGACGATGGCGTCATTGTAAATATGTAAGACGGCTTGAAGGTCGTCACGACGGCAATTACGGATCATACATACACCACTTTCATGAGTTTTCTTCATTATACGTATCTCGCTCTCAAAACACACGTCGCGACGCATTTTCCACAAAAAAAGGTCAGCCGCGTCGACTGACCGTATTCCGCTCAAGCTGCTAAGCGGTCGCACATCGAAGCGCATTCGAAGCAAACGCGCGCACACTCTTGGCAGTGCTCGTGCTTATGTTTTTCGCACTCTTGGGCGCACGCCTTACACATGACCGCACAAGCCCGTGCGAGTTCGGGCACGAACGCCGAATCCCGTGTCATCGCCTCGGCGAGGAACGAGCACATAGCGGCACATTCGCGGTCGAGCCGGATGCAATCGACCATCATCTTCACATCGCGCTCTTCAAGACACGATTCAAGACAGTAGTTACACGTCTCCACACAGTCATGCAACGTTTCAAGTTCATTCGCATAAATTCGGTGAGCCATTCGGACGTCCTCCTTTTTTAGTGACACGACAACGATACGTTACTGTTGTTCCCTAATCGCCAAAATAAAAACGACCTTCGACTAGCGTCTCGGATCGTTGACAAACGTGCGGTATAAATAGGCGATCCCGTTCAACAGCCGCTCGGAATATCGTTTCGGCACGAAGCGGAGCCGGTAGAGCCGATACATCCGTTTCAAGTCTTCCCATTGATGGTCGATATGCTGCCCTTGCCGGAACCGGGCCAAATCGATCAAATAGATGCGGCCTTGCGGACTGAGGATGATGTTGCGCAAATGTACGTCTGACGGGGTCAGTCCAAGCTGCCGCGCCTTAATCAGCGCCTCGTCGACTTGCTCGATGTACGCCGCGTCAATCCAAATCCCTTCGGTCAAACACTCGAACAGCGTTTTGCCTTCGATATAATCGATGACGATATAGTTCGGCCCGACTTCGTACAAATGCGGGAACTGGGGCAGCCCTTCGAGCGTACGATAAATCACGGCTTCTTCCGCCGCGATTTGAGTATAGCCCGGGAAGAACACTTTGATGACGAGTCGCGTATCTTTCACGCGAAATACGGCGGCGCTCCGTCCGATCCCATGCAGCTCGAGGTCTTGGTGATAAGCGGTGACACGCGTCTCGTGAACGTCTTGTTCGAACGACACGTCCGCATAAATTTCATAACAATTCATGAAGAACTCCTCTTTCTGTTTGTCTCTCGTCTATCATAACGGATTCCGTCACGATTGACCCTGTTTCAGCATCCCTGCTCGCGCGCAGAAAGTGACGCTGTTGGACAATACCCGTATAATGAAAGCGACAGACAATTAGGAGGAATCGATTATGCAACGAATCGCACTAACGGAAGACTTATCGTTCTCACGCATCATCCACGGAATGTGGCGTCTCGCCGAATGGGAGATGAGCCCACAGGAGCGTCTCACGTTCATCGAGCAATGTATCGAGCTCGGCATCACGACGTTCGACCACGCCGACATTTATGGCGGGTATACGTGTGAAGGATTATTTGGAGAGGCGTTGCGCCTCAAACCTTCGCTTCGCGACCAAATCGAAATCGTGACGAAGACGGGCATCAAATTGACCGGCTCATTCAACCCCGGCCAAACGCTCAACCATTATGATACGACGAAAGCACATATCATCAGCCAAACCGAACGTTCTTTGAGCGAGCTCGGAATTGACCAGATTGATACACTTTTGATCCATCGTCCCGATCCGCTCATGGATCCAGATGAAGTCGCCGAGGCGTTCATCACGTTGCAACAGAGCGGAAAAGTCCGGACGTTCGGCGTCTCGAACCACGTGCCGTCGACACAGCAATTGCTGCAGTCACGGCTACCGTTCCAACTCGTGACGAACCAGCTCGAGCTCTCGCCGATGCAGTTGAAACATTTCGAAGATGGTTCTGTCGACCTATGTCACGAAAAGCGGATGCCGCTCATGGCCTGGAGCCCGCTCGCCGGAGGCCAGTTATTCTCTGCAGACGACTACGCGCCGCTTCGTGAAAAACTTGAAGAGATCCGCGTCCGTCATGACGCTAGCGGTATCGATTCAATCGTCTATGCTTGGCTACTTAAGCATCCGGTCAATATCATGCCGATCATCGGCTCTGGGAAAATTGAACGAGTCCGCACCGGTGTCGACGCACTCGAAATCGAGCTCAGCCGTGAAGAATGGTTCGAAATTTTGAAAGCTTCACGCGGTCGCGACGTCGACTAAAAGAATATAAAAACCAATAAATACCTATAAAACCCATAATTCATTTCAACGCTTTCTATTCGTTTTTTAGCAATGACGCTATATCAAGGTTCATTCGTCAAAAATCGACAACGTTGAAATCGAGAAATTCCATTTCATATCCATAAGTGTAAATCAGACCCGCTCAGTTCAAGTCGAGCGGGTTTTTCGCTTTTTTATTTAAAAAACACATTAGTTTTCCTAAGACTAAAGTCACAAAAAAATGGTGCTACAATGATGAAAGTTATTCATCGAAGGAGTGCACCGCTGTGAAAAAGTACCTGCTTTTCTGTACGCTCGCCATTTTATCATTCCTGTTTGGATGTGAGGAAGAACATGCTTTTCGTTTACATACAGCTCCAGAGTACTATCAAGGTCGCGCCACGCTTCCTTCGGGGCAACAGATCGAGATGACCGAGTCCGACCGGACGAACGTGCTCGATGCTTGTTATCCAGAAGATGCGATCACGACCGTTCCCGCCGGCGACCGCCGTTTAGTCGGAACGGTCACGTTGACGCAGCCGTTGACGACGACAACGTCAACCGAAGCGTTCCCGACCGCCACATTCTTTGAAGTGGAGAATCAGTTTTACGTGCAATGTCAGGTAGGCACAATCACTTATATCAAACAAGTCGCATCCGTTCCCGACAGTCTCACGGCTTTTCAAGACTTGTCCGTCACTTATCCGTCCATCTCGAAACTGCGAAACGCTCAACCGCACGAACGACTTCAATTTCTAAACGAGATGGACAAACCGGTCGGCAACGAACCGTATCCGCTCCGGACTGCTCTCGAGCAAACGCTCGTCCACGTGACGATGCCGTTCAACGGTTCATATGAGTTCACGTTCGAGTCAATGGATACGGCTGAGACCCTCGTCGTCCCTATTGATTTATCTTCTAGACAGCCGTTTCTCTCGATCGGGTTTGGTACCGAGTCGGCTGATGGCGAACAGCGCTACGGGATTTATACCTCGTCAAACCAAGAGCTCTATCGCGACGTGATCCGACCGTTCGACGCGTCGTTCGACCGTTTTCTAGGAGCCCGGCAAGCAAGTACGCTCCTATCGACACTCGTAGCGAACAAACGCTATCCGTTGTTCAGCTTCTCGTTCACCCGCGATGGAAAAGCCCATAAACAAGTCGTGTCGATCACCTATAAAGAAGAAACCTTGTTGCGCGGGGATAGCTTGAAGAACGAAATGCGCCAACAATTCGACCACCGCCGGCACGTCATCTTTCACGAGCTCGCCTTGATCGGTACGGAATCGAAAGACGAGCCGTTTTTAAGCCACGCCACAGCTGACGATACGCAATTCATCTTCAATGCGATCGAGCGCGCGAAAGCCGTCTCGAAAGCCGGCACACCTGCCTCGACCCCTTATTTGACCGTCTTCGAAGGCATATGTGCACAAACGTTCGACGTCAGCTATGAAGGAAATGACGTGTTTTTGACGAATACGAAGACTGGGTCTCATTTCCAGCTGCTCCGCGACGATGCGGCCAAGTGGCAGGCCCAATTCATGGAGTAAAGGGGGCAAATGGCGTGCGAACCATCGGCATCACAACGTTGCTCATGGCGACAATCATCTTGACCGGTTGCACAGAACAAGAGTCCGCGCTCGACCTCAAAGTTCGCCCCATCCTATTCGACGGCTATCATTATGAACCGGACCAACAGTCGATGCAGCTCGACGAAACGGAACAGATTGCCGTGCATACGATTTGTGACGACACCGGCGCCGTTTCCATCTCGGACCGACCGTTCGTCTATGACGCGACGTATCGCAGTTTCTCACGTTTTTCGTCAAACTTCACGACGATGTCCGTGTTCCATGACGACGAGGCGACATACGCTTACTGTCAAACTGACGTTAGCCAATATGTGAAACTGATCGATGCCGATCTCCTCCCGGCCGCTCGGCGTGAAGCGGAGCCCGAACCGCTCCGACCGCGTTCTGTGGGCGTGTCCGATGCAATGCGTCAAACGACCGAAACCAAGCTTGAAGACGATCCGTTTTTCGAATTGATCCCATTCGATTCACCGTTTGTTACGCTGCACTCTCCTCTCTTCGCCTCACTCGCTCTAGAAGTGAAGACGCAGGACTCGTCGACGACATCTTTTCACCCATTTGACCCGAACATGAAGACGATGACGCTGTCGCTTTATCTCGTCAAGATGGACGGGGTTGTCCAACCGCTCTTGATTCGATCTTCTGAAAACAACATGGCATACGGGTCGCTCGATTCTGTTCCAGATGGCGGCATCCCGACACTTTCAACCGTCTATCCGTTGCCTGACGAACTCAAGTTCGGAGAAACATACCCGCTTTGGGAACTGTCTTATGATATTGGCGGGGAAACGGTGAAACAAACGATCTCGCTCTCCTATGAACCGCCGGTGATGATGACACAGTCAGAAGTCGACGCAGCAACGACAGAAGAAGTCGAGGAAGCGACCATCGGTTATTTCCATAAGACGTCGCTCTCCGGTAAGACCGAACTTCATCATTTGGACGCCATCCAAACGACCACTGCCGACGGAGAAACGCTTAAACAGATGCTGCAGCGGGCCGAACGCGTCAACCGGAACGGTGAGGCGGCCGCATATCCGCTATTCACCTTGGCCGAAGGCGTTAAGTCCCAAACGTTCGACGTGACGCTCCATGAACGTTCCAAAAAGACGGACGTCTATGTCACGACCAAGGGTAACCATTACAAACTCAGTTCCGAGGACAGCGCCACCTGGCTGTCGCTCGCCCCTTATTGACAGACGGTCTCCTGGCCGTCTGTCTTTGCACGTTCAGAGAGCAAAATCACCCGTTTCTAGATCGTCCATGTGCGACAATGGAGCCAAACGCTTCCGAAGGAGATGGTCTGATGACGAGACAATTTGACCGCGATGTCGCCGCACACTGGCAAGTCACGTATAAACAGAACGGCTATCCGCACGTCCAACAAGGGTGGGTGTTGCCCCCGGAACGAAAAGCCGAGTTCGACCCGTTCATTTTAATGGCCGAGGATTGGTTCAAGCGTGGCACGTTCTCTGACCATCCGCACCGCGGGTTTCAGACGATCACGTACGTCATCGACGGTCGGCTCGAGCATATTGACAACCATGGCGGTCATTCGGTTTTAGACGCCGGTGACGTTCAATATATGAACGCCGGTTGGGGAGCCCGGCATGCCGAGGAAGCCGTCGATGACGACTTGATCCATACGCTGCAACTATGGCTCAACTTGCCAAAATCGCTCAAATCGACGACGACATCCTATCAGAACGTATATGTCGAAGACGCCCCGGTCGTACCGATCGACGGCGGGCAGATGCGCGTCTACTCCGGCGACGTCGCCGGGGTAACGGGGCCGATGAACAGCCTCGTGCCGATCACGATGAGCGAAATCAGTTTGAAAGCCGGTGCCGTCTACGAGCACGTCTTGCCGACAAATCATAACGGATTCGTCTACGTGCTCGCCGGTTCAGTCGAGCTCGGCACGTCGGCGACCCCGCTCGCGAAAACGTACGTGGCGACGCTCACGTACGACGAAACAGCGGACAGCATGAGCGTACTCCGCGTCAAAGCGACGTCACGGGCCCGCCTGCTCGTCTACTCAGGACAGCCGATCCGTGAGGACTACATCGCCCATGGTCCGTTCGTCATGAATACCGAGGACGAGATTCGCCAAGCGTTCCGCGATTATCATGCCGGTAGTTTTGGACCCCCGGCACAATAACAAAAAGCCACGCGGCAGCGTGGCTTTACTTCGTTTTATCCGGCATGAGTACCGTCTGCTGGGTCGGAACCCGACCGATCGGTACGGTCCGTTCGACGAGGACGTATCGTTTCCCGTCCACCTCAAACTTCCGGTCGCCGAGATAATGGGCCGACTTGCCGTCCTCATAGAGTTTCGTCAAAATCGCCGGCACGTATTGATTCAAGTAAGTGTGATGATCATCGAGCGTCATGACGATATTGCCTTTGCTGTATCCCATCCACTGGTTCGACATGAAAAACATTAAAGAAATCACTCCGATGATCCCAATCACTAAAATAACCGTTTCCATCCAATCCCCCTCATCCTATAAATGCTTTATAACAATTTGACGTTTCGTTCGAAAACCGACACGCTCGTAAAACTTGGCGGCTTCTTCGTTCACCGACCAATAATCCAGTTCAATCGATGAGAAATCATGGTCAACGGCAAAGCGCTCGACATGCTCCATGACGAGACGGCCATAACCGTGTCTTTTCACGTCCGGGTTGATACTGATTTGATGGACGTAGAGCGTTCGCACTGCCTGACGAAATGCGTTGGCCTCACTCACTCGCTCTTGAAAACATACGTAGCCGATGATTTCATCGTCTACTTCGGCCGTAAAGAAATGATAAGTATCTTGTGCCATCATCTTCGAGAACGCCTCTTCGATCAACGCATGATCATACGCAGCAAAGAAAGTCGGTACCAGTTCGATATGATGCTCGTGAATCGGGCGGTTCAACGTGGCGATCAACGACGCATCATTGGTGGGGCGCAAGCGCATCATTAACCGCCCCCAGTGTGCGTGCCGTTTCGATCTTCCGTGATCCCGTGTGGCTTTTCATCACCACGCAACACGTGGTTCGAACTGACCGTCGCTGTTCCGTTCAACCGGCGCTGAATCGGACGGGCGAGGAAATAGCCGCCGAACAACGACGCCGGAAACACGAGAACGGCTGTCCCTAAGACGAGATACGTGTAACGTTGAATCTCTTCCGTTGCCGGGACGAACTGATGGACCCCATAGCGCAGGCCAAAGAATAATCCGATGAATACGAGCGCGACAAACGCGTACTCGATACATTTCCCAAGAAATTGCTTCATCCTGTTTCCCCCTCACCTTGTTATTTATCGTTACGAGATGAAGCAAAAAAAGTTTCATTTCTGTTGCTGGGACAAATACCAAAGCGTCGCCACTCGCTCCGTTTCGGACACCCATTCTTGTTTTCCTTGGATGTAGCTTTCGATATCTTCCGGATGTTGGCTCGCGAGCTGTTGTTTGAGAGCGGCATATTCGGCACGTACGTCCGGAAACGCCATCAAGTAGTCCCGAAAGGCCAAATGCCGGACGACCCCTTCGTCTCCTTCCTCGAAGACGTGGACATGGACCGTCCGCACGTCCTCACCTTTGGCGAAGAAGCGCCGTCTCGGAATACCGTGCTCGCCGAAACTGCGATAACCGAGGGCCTCCATGTGGCCGATCAATCCATCGACGCGTTCGATTTGGCGAACGACCGGCATGATATCGATGATCGGTTTGGCGTCAAGCCCCGGGACAGACGTGCTGCCGATATGATGAATCACAATCAGTTCACCGTCGAGCAATCGTTCGAGCCTGCTCGACTCGTCCTCAAACTTTTCCGTCCATGCTGTATCGTATTCCACAACCTCAACTTTTCTCATGTTGCTTCCTCCTTATTCCACGACAATTGACACTCATTGTCATCATACCCGTTTTCTCATGTCTTTAGAAATCCGCTTTGCCGACAGAAAGGTTTGTCGCGTCGCAAAATGGGAAATGCTTATACTAATGAAATCAGAACTGGAGAGTGGACCGTATGTTGACACAAAAACAAATCGATACGTTCAAAGAACGTCTACTAAAAGAGAAAGCCAAGACCGAAGGGTATCTGGAAAATCGTGAAGAAGTTTACGACGAAGGAGAGTTGTCGCACTATGACAACCATCCCGCCGATTCGGGAGAAGAGCTGTTTTTACGCGAACGTGACCACGCACTCACCGAACTCGATGAAGAATTTTTAACGGACGTCGATAAGGCGCTTCTCGCCATCAAAAACGGGACGTACGGAAAATGTGAAGTATGCGGGAAAGAAATTGAACTCGATCGGCTCGAGATCATCCCAGAAGCGACGCTTTGCATCGAACATGCACGTGAGCAGGAAGAACAAGAGCATCAAACAGACCTCGATCGTCCGGTCGAAGAAGATGTCCTCAATGCGTCTGAGACGGCTGCCCATAAACAGCTCGACGGAACAGATGACGCCGGGAAAAGTACTGACGCCTTCAGCCAAGTCGAAGACTTCGGAAGCTCGGATACAATCGCCGACACCAAAGGCAATCACGATCCAACCCGCGAATGAACGAGAGCCGCTGTAATGCGGCTTTTTTTGCGCAAAAAAACACGACGCTACGTCGCGTCGTGTCAATAAACCGCTTTGATTGGTGATGTGCCGCCGAGTACTTCCGCTACGTCCATCGGATTGACCGTATTGCCGGCCGAACTTGACGAGTAACCGTATTTTCCTTGATGCACCTCGAAATGTAAGTGAGGACCTGAAGAATTGCCCGTGTTGCCGATTTGGCCGATGCCTTCACCTTGAAGCAACGCTTGGCCTTTCTTCACTTCGATTTTATGCATATGGGCGTAGACGGTCGTCCACTTCTGTCCGTTCAAGTCATGCTCGATGAAGACGTGCTTGCCGTAAGGGCCGCTCGTCTTGACGTCGATGACCTTGCCGTCAGCCGCTGCATAGATCGGTGTCCCGACTTTGGCGGCGATATCGATCCCGTTGTGGAACGTATAGCCGAATTGTCCACTAGCAGGGCCGAACCCTTGTGACAGACGTCCCGTCGCCGGAATCATAAACTGATCTGGTGCGATTGCCGCTTTTTGCTTCTTCAAATCTGTTAATTGCGCAGCTTGTGCCTTCAACTGCTTATACGCTGCCGCATGTGAAGCCTTCGCCTGTTCCCGCTCGGCCTTCACTTCGGCCTGTTGATCACTCAATTCGTCTAACGCTCGAGCAGCTTCGGCTTCTCTCGCTTTTAAATCTGTCTCGGCTTTTTCGGATTCCGCCGCTTCCGCCTTCGCGCTAGGAAGGACAGACGACAGTACTTGTTTAAACAAAGACGTCTCTTCAGGGGTCGAAGCCGTTTCATACGCTTCGAGCTGAGTGCTTACTTGATCTAGTTTAGCTTGAAGCGCATCCGCCCGCGTCTCGACGGTCTGCACATGACGCTTCGCCTTTTCAACCGCTTGCTTTGATGCGCGAACACCACGCTCTATCTTCTGAAGGGACTTCGTCGTCTTGACGAGCTCTTGCGGGGTAAGTTGATCTGCTGAGGCCGACGCCGGGCCATTCAAAACGAGTACGCCGACACCGACAGTTAGTAAAAGTTGTTTCCACATATATTGATAAAACCTCCAAATAGGATGATTCGCTAGCTATATAAAAAGCTACAAGTGCGAATATAGCATCCCTACCTAAAAAGTTCAATATATGAAGCATTTCATTTGTATGTCGAACATTTCAAAACAATGAGCAAGCACTCTCACAATCTTCACGAAGAGTTCATCACCGTTTGTCTCGCTTCATTTTTAGGACGACAAAGACAATACCCACAGCAGTTATAAACGTCACCGCCGGCCCCCCGAACAGAAAGACGCGATCGATTGACGGAGACAAGTTCGTCGTCAATCCGAGAATCGTGAACAAGTTTCCGACGATGAGACCGACCATCAACATGGGAAGAAGACGTCTCATCAGACACCCGTCTCGCGCTTCACCATCTCAAACTGGGCGATGTCATCTTGTTTGAACCCGAGCGTTCGCGCCGCCTCGATCAATGCAGGACGATCCGACGTGAGCGTCAACTTGATCGGTCCATTCGCTGCGGCCGCCCGTAGGAGCCATTCCGCATCCTCATCCCGGCCGAAAACGTCGAGGAGGACGCCTGACCGGAACAAGAGCGCCCCTGTTTTGTCGCCTTCTGTGATCCGGACGAGCTCCGCTCGTTGCTGGGTCGTCCGGGCGTCCGTTTGCCAGATCGGTCGGTGCGATGCCGACGGGTAATAGCGATCGAACAGCGTCACGATCGGTTCGATCGCGCGTGTCGCTTCCGTTTCGGTCGGAACGGAGTCGAAATAAAAGATTTCGCGCACCGTCTCGTACCCGAGCCGCTCGTACAAAGCGAGTGCCGAGTCGTTGCCTTGGATGACTTCAAGTAGACGTGTCCCCGTTGCCTGCTCGTCAAAACGGCGCATCAACTCGCGGGCAATCCCTATTTTCCGAAACGCAGGGGAGACGGCCAGACCACCGCAACGCGTGACCCAACCTGTCTCTAAATGGGCCACCCCACTCAAGACGACACCGACCGGACGTCCGTCCGCATACGCGACGATGGAGCGTGACGGTTGATTTTGATCCCGGACGAGGAAGGTCGATTCGAATCCTGCCGCATCCATGTCAAAGCGAATTATGTAATCAGAAAACCCGTCCATGAAAGCTTGATACATGTCGGATAGTGGTGCATTTTGTTGATACGAGATCTGTTGGTCCATAGTTGGTCCTTTCCCATTCATTTTTTGTATACTGAAAGTGCGCTACTTCTAATGAGGGAGGAATAACGATGTCATCCGTCACACTCGAACCGCTTCAAGACAAACACTGGCCCGTCCTCGAGACGTTCACGCTGCCGCTCGATCAAGAGAAATATACGACGTTGCCAAAAGATATCGACTCGATAATCCCGGACGGTGTGCACCCCGTCGTCATTGTGAACGCTATACCCGTCGGCGAACAACGAATCATGTCGCTGACGGTTTGAGTTCACCGGGCAGCATCGCATAGACGGCCGTGTCGGTCAGGCGGTTGCCATCGGCGGACAAGTCGTCGTTCCGCAGTATGCCTTCAAGTTGAAACCCTAGACGTTCTGGTATCATCCGGCTGCCCCGGTTCGTCGACTCACAACGGACCTCGATCCGTTTGAATCCGAAATGTGTAAACCCGAACCGCGTGACCGCCTCGACCGCTTCGCCCATGTAGCCGTGTCCGGTGTGCATCGAATGCAGCCAGTACCCGATCTCTGCCTTCGGGACGTCCCAGTCGATGCCTTGCAGACTGACCGTGCCGACGAACGTTCCCGTATCTCGTAAAAAGATGAGGTAGCGAAAACTCTCCTCTTGCACATAAAGTTCGTGGGCACGTCGTAAATTGATCTCGGTCTCTTCTAACGTCGGGACCGTTTGAGCGAACGGCAACCACTGCCGGAACTCCTCATGTGAATCGCGAATCGCCGCGTTCACGACACGCTCGTCACCGCTCATGCGCGGTGCCCGCAATCGTAAGCGCGCCGTCTCAATCTCGAGCGGTGTTACTGGATGTACAACTTCCATCTCGTCAATTCCCCCTCTTCACTTGCGAAAACACCAAACTAGAACTCCCCCTAAACCGAGCACGAACAATCCGTTCAACAGTCGCCAGATGATATCAATCATGATGGCCTTCTGCTTTCTCCCGAAATGTCCGAACCCCTTCAATCACTTGGTTCCAGTATGTCTCCGGATGTGGAACGAACGTCTCTTTCGTCACGCGTAACGTCTTTCCGGTTACGACCGAAGTTGCCTCAATCTGTTCGCGCGAACCGTCGAGCAAGGCGACGAACGCCTCGAAGTCAACTTTGCCGACGTCTGCTACTTCGTCAACGTCTAACGTGAACGCCTCCCCAGCGTACGGATAGACATATGTATGGGCGAACTCCCGGTCTAGAAACGCTCCCGTCTCAATCACGTCTTCAAACACTCCGAGAGCAGTCAGTTGATCGAGTGATAACTCGATTCCCAGTTCTTCTTGAATCTCACGGACCCCGTCCCGGACCGTCTCTCCGACAACCAGATGTCCTGCTGCCGTGATATCGAACAGTCCTGGAAAATCTTGTTTCGTCTCGCTGCGGAGCTGTAAGTAAAGATGCGTCGGGTCAATCATCCAGCAGTGAAACGTCTCATGCCAATCGCCGTCACGATGGACGTCGGACCGGGGCTTCAACCCGATTCTTTTACGTGTCCGGTCGACCACGGTAATAAATTCGCTCATGTCGTCACTCCATTCTCTAAAAAGGTGATCGTCCCGGCGGTCGCATCGAGCTCGACGTCGATGCCAATCGTATCGCCCGGCCGTAACGCGGTCGGTTTAATCAGTGTCGACACATGTATCCCTCCATTTTGTTCCATACGTTTACTGTACGGGTTTCGAAGGGGCAACGACAACCCAAACTAAAACAGATCAGGGTCTTCCGACAATGTCCGGACTTTCCTGACTTTTCGGTGACGACCAGTCCAGCCAAGTGTCGTGAAGAAAAAACCGCCCCCGACCATACAGAACAGCGCGACCAATCCTGCCACGACGCCATCAAATCCGTAGCGCTCGCCGCTCGCGACGAGTAGTAGCGGCGAAAAGAGGAAGGAAACCACTAGCATGATCAGCCCACCCCACACCCGCCGTCTGGGAAACCCGATCGTCCACCACCCGAAAACAATCAATCCTAAAATGATTAACCCAACCATCCCGACTAGAACCATCGTCAGCGCCTCCACTCTTCAATTTTTTTACTATATTCCGCATCTGTCATTCAAATCCCTGTAAAAATCAGCCTATATAAATTCCTGATTTCGGGTAAATAACTAATGGAAACCATCGCACCGGGGTACCGCAGAGGAGGATCACCATGAGAGCTAGACTCATCTTTGCCTTCGCGTTCATCGGTCTTTTTTTATTAGCAGTCTATTGGGTGAGCACGTGGAACGATCACACGCTCGACGGACGCATCGAACGGATTGAAATCCCTCAACTAATGATTGGTCCAGCCGAGGCGGATATGGATGAAATCAAATTGCATACGATTCTAGTTAATGACCAGACGGAAGTGACGGGTCTTGCTAGCGACGTGCAAGAACTTCGCGCCGGTCAACATGTGACCATCGAGCTCGATCCGGATGCGACGCTCAAGATTGCGCTATCGATTCATGTAACGTCTGATTGAACGAAGAATCATCATTTTTCAAGAAAACGGGCTTAATTTTTATAGAACAGTGGAATATGACAACAGGTAGCTGAAAGGAGACAAATACATGATTTCAAATACATTGTTGTCGAGTAAAGTCGCGTTTGTCACAGGAGCGGCGTCAGGAATCGGACGCGCCGCTGTCATCCGGTTCGTCCAAGCGGGGGCAAAAGTCGCCATCGTCGACTTGAACCAAGAGGACTCCGAGAAGCTCGCGAGCTTGATCGGCGAGGACCGCGCCATCGGAATTAGTGCTGACGTCTCAAACGAAGACGAGATGAAACGGGCTTATGAACAGACGGTCGAACGGTTCGGACATGTCGATATCGTGTTTGCGAACGCGGGTCGGAACGGGACGATCACACCGATCGAGCACTTGTCGCTCGAAGATTGGAACGGGGTCGTCGAGACGAACTTGACGGGCACGTTCTTGACCGTGAAACATGCGATCCCTTACTTGAAAGAGAAAGGCGGCAGCATCATCATCACGTCGTCGATCAACGGGAACCGTTACTTTAAAAACTTTGGCTTCAGCGGATATGCGACGACGAAAGCCGGCCAGACCGGTTTTGCGAAAATGGCCGCGGCCGAGCTCGCCCAGTTCGGCATTCGGGTCAACTCGATCTGTCCGGGTGCGATCGATACGAATATCGATGACTCGACGAACCGGGACGACGCGTTACTCGAAGAAATCGTCTTTCCGATCGAATATCCAGAAGGCAACCAACCGCTCGCCGGAAAATCAGGTACGGCGAAGCAAGTAGCCGACGTCGTCTTGTTCTTTGCGAGCAATATGTCGAGCCATGTCACCGGATCAGAAGTGTACGTCGACGGTGCCGAATCACTACTCTAACGACAACAGGTCGCCCCGCGGGGCGACCTGTTTATTTGAGGATCGGACTTTTCATAACTGCTTTTTGATAAAACGGTGTAAAACCAAGGCGTTCCATGTTGCGTCCCGAGGCGGTATCGACTTTCGTCGTCACCGTCACGTACTCGCAACCCATCGCTTTTGCCGCGGCGGCTCGCTCTAAAATGAGTTGGGTCTGATACCCTTTTCCCCGATAATCGGGAATCGTGCTCGTCAAAAACAGTTCCCCCATCCCATCCTGAACGGCGAGAATACCACCGGCGACCGCTGTCTCGTCTTCACGGACGAGAAACGCCTGGTTTTCCGGTAACGCATAAAACCCTTTCGCCGTATCAATCGTCTCTTGCAGGACGGTCCCCGTCTCGGCGAATCCTGTCGCGATCGCCCGAGCCCATTCGTTCACGTTATCGGCGTGCACACGTTCGACACGTGTCGCTTCACTCTCTGGCAACTCAAACGCGTTCACATCGAGCAACCAGACGTCGAGAAAGTGATCGAGCGTATAGTTTCGTTCCTGCAGCAGGCGAATGAGCGACATGTCCGCGAGTGGACACACCTCAATATGTAGGCGGGACACGTTCTTACC
Source organism: Exiguobacterium sp. SH5S13 (assembly GCF_004337085.1). NCBI lineage: Bacteria > Bacillati > Bacillota > Bacilli > Caryophanales > Exiguobacterium > Exiguobacterium sp. SH5S13. The sequence continues at coordinate 58,150 of NZ_SJUS01000008.1, forward strand.
ACGGACCCACTTCTCCATTTGGTGCAGATCGTAAAAGCTCGTCGGACGGTTCAAGCCGAACCCGACCGCAAAACTCGTATTCCCCATCCGGAACACATGACCTTTATTTTCAACGATTAACTCCGAGCCTTCATAGGGAGGGGTCTGTTTTCGATGCCTGATGTAGGCAGACGTCCCTTCCGCTTTGATGCGTTCGATGCGCCTGGCTAGTTCTAAGCGTTTCATCTCGTTCCCTCCCTCTAATCTTCCCTGAGTTTACCACACTTCGATTGCGAACAGATTGTGATTCCGTTACAAGGCACCGCTTTACAGGCGGACTTCATCAATCACGAACGAGGACGACCCTTCGATTTCTTCGATAAAATGCGAGCCGAACAACATCGCTGGTGTGAAGCTTCCAGGAATGACCCGGCTTGAGCCGACGAGACGTTTCACGACCTCGAGCGCCCCATAGACGGTGAAGGCGTACGTGCTCGCCGTCTGAATGCGAACGATATATTTGTGTCCGTCTGCATTCGTTGCTTCACCCCAAACATACGTCGACGACCCGTCCCGCTCCGCCTCATCCGGTCCGCTAATATGTTCATCGACATAGCGTAAGAGACGTCCTTGGACAGCGTCACTACCAAGAATCGGACTAAAGAACGACATGAGACGAGACGCATATCCGGCCACTGGGGGAACTGGGATCCATGTCGTGATGTTCGGGATGCCCGTCGTATAATACGCGGTCGAGACGTCACCCCACGGAATCGCGAGCGCTGTTTTCTTGCCGCGCCCAAAGTCGATTTGTCGACGCTTGGCCCCAAGCGGGAACGGCGACAGTTTTCCGTCTTTCCGCTCGGCACTGCTCGAGCCGAGCCCACGGATTGCTGTTTTCATCGTTCCGCGCGAAATACCGGCAGCGGCCGAGAAGCCGAGGGCGAGATTCGTCGCGTCCGGCATGAGTTCCTTCAACTTGCGGGCCACACAGTCGGTCGGGATGACGTCAAAGCCGACACCCGAGCACAGCAACACGCCTGCTTCTTGCGCGAGCTTGGCCCGTTTCTTCGAATGAATGTATTCGAATACTTCAATTTCCCCGGTAATATCGAGGTAATGAGTCTGTGACGCAAGGCACGCCTCGACCATCGGCTGACTCGTATCGGCGAACGGTCCAGCACAGTGCAAGACGAGGTCGATGTCAGCGAGTTCCTGCTTCGCTTTGTCGAGCGACAGACTAAAGACACGCGTCTCGCATCCGAGCTCATCGCCAAGACGCTCGATCGCGTCCGCGCGCCGCCCTGCGAGCACCGGCGTCATCCCTTCTTTTACTGCTTGCCGGGCAATCAGTTCACCCGTATAGCCGTTCGCGCCATAGATCATCCATTTCATCACGATTCCTCCTCCATGTCGATAAACTTCCTTTCCCTGTTCCCTATTCGTCCGATTTTCACCCGTACAGATGACGCACGACATCTTGCACCATGCCGACAAAGTAAACAATCCCAACGACCGCTAATAAGACACCGGCAGGCACGACCAGACTAGACAACGCCTGTCTGCGTTCAAATCGACGGCCTTTATGTTTCAACCAGCGATCAATCGTCCAGAACAGAACGGCCGCCCCTAGGCTGAGCCAAAGTAAAACGAGCCCGAATCCGATATGTAATCCAAACGAGACGATTGTCTCAAACCGCTTCGGTACACGGCGCGCCAACCAGTCACTGAATATTGACGTCAAAACGCCGTAAGTGACGATAGCCGGGAAGCTATACGCTAAATAAACGGCCGTCAACAGTAGCAACCCGTTCACGTTATCCCATAGTCCTCCGCTATCCGATTCTAGCGATAGGACAACAAAAGCGGCCAATAAGAACGCATAAATCAGTGCCGTCATTGAAGCCGTAACAATTTTCCGCTCCCACATTTTTATCCCCCCACTCTTTTAAAATTTACACTACTCGTCCGAGAAACGCACAAAAAAGCCAGCCTGTTTAAGGGCTGGCCGAATACTCAGTTGTTCGTTGCTTCCGCCGCTTTCGTACGGACCGTCTGCATCGCTTCTGTCCACGGGACGAGCTGGTCGAGCATATCGTTCACCGATTGGACTTGTACGTCTTTCGGTGCGAAGTGCGTGCCGTTCTCGAAGTCTGTGAAGAGCGATAGCGCTGGGTGGACCCGGACGTGGGCGATCAAGAGTTCGCTCAAGACACCGCGCACATGCTCAGTTGCCCGAGCACCGCCGACCGAACCGTACGAGACGATCCCTGCCGCCTTGTTATGCCATTCGTTGCGTAAGTAGTCGAGGGCGTTTTTGAGCGCGCCTGTCATCGAGTGGTTGTACTCTTGTACGATGAAGACGAAACCGTCCATCTCTGCAATCTTCTCCGACCATGCCGCGGCACCTGTCGCGTCGCCGCCTGCCTCGCCGAGAAGCGGTAAGCTGTAGTCCGCGATATCGATGATTTCATAGTTGGCGTCACCGCGCTTGTCGGCAAGTTTTTTTACCCATTCTCCGACTTGCGGGCTAACGCGTCCTTCACGAGTCGATCCGAGTACGATTCCAATTTTCAACATAGTAGTTCCTCCTTGTGAGTTGGTTGGTTCTTCTTGTTTACCGAACAAACGATTGAAAAAACTCATGATGGCATACCCTCATATTCTTTCTCGAACGTTTTGGTACTTCTGACCGTATCAATCGGCCGGACCATCGCTTCGATCTGCTCACGCTTCGACTCTAAGAACGGTGGGAGCGACAATTTCTCACCGACCGTCTCATACGGTTCGTCACCCATGAATCCTGGTCCGTCGGTCGCCCATTCGAACAAGATTTGCGGTGCGACGCGTGCGTATGATGATTCAAAGAAGAAGCGGTCGACGTAACCTGACGTCGGTAACCCGAACTGTTGCAGCCGCGCTGTCCATTCATCGAGGACGCTGCGGTCGTCGACGCGGAACGCGACGTGGTGAACCGTTCCAAACCCTTGGCGTGCTTGCTGAGATGTCTCGTCATGGATGACGACGACTTGCGCTCCGTTTCCACCCTCACCTCCTTCAAAGAGATGGTTGTCACCTTCTTGCCCGATCTCTTCGAACAACATGACTTGCTCCATCACTTGTTTGAAGTACGTGAAGTCGGAAATACGGATAAAGATTGGCCCGAGGCCAGTGATCGCATACTCGAGCGGAATCGGACCGTTTGGCCACGGCTCACCGGAAGCGACACCTTGATTGAACTCGTCCGAGATGAGCTGATACGCCTGGTCGTCAAAGTCGACGAACGACAGCGTCTTCTTGCCGAACTGCTCGGTGATCCCTTCATGCTTGACCTTTAACCGATCAAAACGACGGACCCAGTAGTCGAGTGCCTGATCCGTCGGGACACGGAACGATGTCTTTGAAATCTCGTTCGTCCCGTGCACGCCTTTTGGGATGCCCGGGAAGTCGAAGAACGTCATGTCCGTCCCGGCGCTTCCTTTATCGTCCGCAAAGAACAAGTGATACGTCTGAATGTCGTCTTGGTTGACCGTCTTCTTGACGAGACGCATCCCTAAGACGTTCGTAAAGAAGTCGTAGTTCTTTTCGGCGCTGCTCGTGATCGCCGTCACATGGTGAATCCCTTTTACATGGTTCATCTAAATCGCCCCTTCAAAATCTTGATTCCGAGATAATTAATTAAAAATTTTTGACGCCTCGGCACGTTTGCCGACCGTCTTCAATTGAGTGATTGTGTTATCTAAATCGAGTCCGTCGAACAACTCGTGCATCCGTTTCGCGTGTATCGGAAAAATTTGATCCATCAAGTCGGTTCCCGCTTCAGTCAATGCGGCATACGTCACGCGGCGGTCGCTCGGACAAGATTTCCGGACCAAGTAGCCTTTTGCCTCGAGCCGATCGACGAGATACGTCATGCTGCCGCTCGAGAGCAAGACTTTTTTACCGATGATTTGAATCGGTTGGTCGCCTTTATGATAGAGCAGTTCGAGTACCGAGAATTCGGTCGCGTTCAGTCCATATACGGCGACTTCTTGTTTGACCATGTCCTGGATCGACTGCGAGGCCCGAAATAAGACGGTAATCGCTTTTAAGGCGTCTGATTGTTTCATCTTTTCCCCTCCTTTGTTGAGAGAAAACAATACTTTAAATTTAATTATCTTTAATTCGAGATAAATATAACACGGCAATTTGGATCGGTCAATCAATTCGTCTCCAAAAAAGACAAGGCCGCTTCCACAGGCCTTGTCTTCCGGATCAATCGTACGTCTCGTCGAGGTTGCGCGCATAAAACGCGATGGCGCGACGATAACGCTGAATGCTGTCATCCGGCTGCGGACTAGCGAGCAGCTCGAGCAACGCACCGGTCGCTTCCTGATGCTGTCCGAGGTTGTAACGCGTCATCGCTTGGAACACTTTCAAGGCAGCGATGTCAGGGAACTGTTCGATCGCTTTAGCAAACAGCTCCTCGGCATCCTCGTAACGACCGAGCGCACGGTACGTGCTGCCGAGCCCGATATACGTCTCACTGAGCTCGTGACCGCTCAGACCGAGTCGGATGGCCCGCTCATAGTGCGGGACGGCTTGACGCTCTTCGCCGAGCGAGTCATAACACCAGGCACATTGCGCGTGGAGTCGTGGATTCTTCTCATCTTGACGCAACAGCATGAGCAACAGCTGCTTCGCCCGCTCGAGCTCTCCGTTCTCGCGCAGGCGGATCGCCTCGTCGAGTCCGACCTCTTCAGGCTGTTTGACGTGAAGGTCGCTCAAATCATCGAGCCACGCCTGCAGTTTCTCATAATATTTCCCGACATGGACGCCGTCGACGAGCGCGTGGTGCGCTTGAACCGAGAGCGGCATCATCATCCGGTCGCCAACCTTCGTGAATTTGCCCCAGGCGATCCGCGGAACGCTATCGTGCTGTTGGTCATTCGTCGGGTGACTGATGCTCGTGAACGTGAGCCAAGGTACGCTCGTAATATAGAGCAGGCTGTCCGGCTCGTCATCTCCGACGACGACTTCTCGTTTCGCCCCGCTCATCCGCACGGCCACTTCCTCCATGAAGTCGGGAAACGCGTCTTTATACGTCGCCGTACAGAAATTGAAGACGTCATCATCCATCATGACGGTGAACGATGGATGGACGACATCATGCTCGACGACCACGTCACCGCGCATCCGGTACCTAAGTTCCGGGATGGCGTTCGCCGTCTTCACCACGCCGTATAAGAACAGCTTGAAAAATGACTGTCCGCGCGTCTTCGCGAACGTATGTAGCTTCGTCACGTCGACGTTCGCCGTCACGTTGAAATGCGGGGCGTCAAACGCCTTGAAAAACTCATAATGCTTTTTACGCGGCCACTTCTCGAGATCAATTTGTTTCATCTATCTTCCCCCCTGTTCTTTCACTGTACCAAAAGCAGTACGGGAAGACTCAAAGCTTTTGCTTCAACTGCTCGTAATGCTCGTTCGCTAAATCAAAATAGACGAAGTCGCGGCGTTCGATCCGATCGAGCGTCGCCTTGAAATCACGCCAGCCACGGTCGACCATCTCCGGCGTGAGCTCACCTGACTTGGCTGCCGCTTCGAACTCATCCTCGTCTTTACGGACGACGTCACCGTTCGGGAAGATGAGGATGTCGAGCAGGAGGTCATCCATGTACGGAATCCCATCCTCATACCCGATCCCTTCAACGATATCGATGTACCATTGGACGATGTTGCCCCGGTCGTCGAACATGACGGTCACCCCGAACGGTTCATGTTCTGAGAAGTACTGGAGCCACGCGTAACCTGCGTCGGCGACGATGAACTCCTCGCCGTTATGCATCTTATATTGTGGGGCTCGGACGGCGTCAATTTGAAAGAGGGCGACGGTGCCCGAGAAGCGATCGTCCCGCACCTCCATTTGTGCGTATCGATTTTTTAATATGCGTTCCCAATCACGACGATTGGCAAATTTTCGTTTTGGCATCTCTCTCTCTCCTTTAAATCAGTTTCCTAAATGTGTTCGCCAAAAGTCGACATTCCCCTGTTCAATCGTACAGGTTGTATTGATTGAACCAGACGAGGTAGCGATTCCATTTGCCCTAGATGAGAAAGTATCCAGGTTCTCATCCCATTTCATACATGCTACGCTAATGTAAAATAGGGAAATAATGTAACTTACTAGGGGGTTGTTTTATGAAACGGTTAGGACTACTTGGCTTAAGCGCGTTCTTGCTGACAGGCTGTACCGATCAAGCCGAGAAACCAATCGTCTCTCCTGATATGAACGAACAAGATGAAGAAGCGACGATCGAATGGACACGAGAAGATTTCAAAGACGTCTTTGACCAACACGAGACTGCCCAAGACTTGTTAGCAGCGCTCGAAACCCAAGGGCTAACACCGTTCCGTGAGACGTTCGAACGCGTCGTCATCGCCGGGGACGGGATCCATCATACATACGCCGATATTTATCCGTTCAAGCTCGACGACGGCACGTACGCGACCATCTATGAGAATGAAGACGGTGAGATCGCCAACGGTCCCGAGTCGGTCGCACCGCTCTTTTGGCAAGAAGAGTCGTTCACGCAATTCGTTGAGGAGATTGAGAAGCGCAAATACGGGACGAGTGCCCCCCCGACCGACGTCACATTGACGCAAGACGAGTTTCAATCGATTTACGACCGCCATGCCTACACGTCAGCGCTCATCGTCGAGCTCGACGAATGGGGAGTTCAAGTCGCACGCGACCCAATCGAGAACGTCATCATTGCCGGGAACGGCGTCAAGGAAGTGACGGCCGACTTGATCGTCTTTGAGATCGAAAACGGCTACGCTATCGTCTACGACCAAGACGGTGAGATTTTGAAAGCACCGGAGTCGATCGCCCAGCTGTTTTGGAACGAGACGGATTATGAAAACCTGCTCGAGAAGAACGAGTGATCACGTACCGCGACGTTTCAAGTCCCGATACTCGAGGAACAAGTTGAGCCATTGGGCCGGTTTATCGGCTGACTCGGACGGATCATACCGATAGTTGGTAACATATACATGCCACGACAGTGCCCGATACACGCAACCGAGCTCTTCAGCGATCAACAAATGGCGCCATAGCACGTCCCGAGGCGCCACACCTTCCCACTCAGCCAAGTAGACGGTACGCATCTTCTGAATCTGTTCATACCATGCGACTTCATCGTCTTCTGGCAACAAGTCGTAGAGCGCGTTCCAAAACACACGGACGCTGAAGAACGGATGGGTGACGGTCGCATCGCCCCAATCGAGAATACATAAGTCATCCGTCTGTTTGCGCCAAAAGATGTTGCCGCCATGTAAGTCGCCGTGCTCGAGACTCATCGGCACCCCAGTCGCGAGCTCGTCGCACATGGTGAGGAGTTTGTCTTGGAGCGCCAGCACCGCCTCTGCCTTATCTCGATCTAACCCCGTACATAACTCGGGTAAATACGTCCGTATCTCTTCTTTTAGACGAGCCGGACGCCGGTCCGGGATACCGTAGGCCAAAAGCGTATCCGTGTAATTCGCTTCTTTTCTCTGTAGTTTCGCATATTGACGCACAGCCGCTTCGTACCGACTGTGCTTGGGGTATTCACGAAGTGCATCCCCGCCGATGTCTCGCATAAGTAGCCAGTTGCGTGTCGCGGCAATGGCGATGACCTCCGGGACGAGTCCCGGATGCCGTTCGGCTAGATGCATCGACAGTTCAGCCTCGCCACCACTGATTGCTGTCACCGCCTTGGCGTAGTAACGGTCTGCTCCGTACTCTCCATACATCAAGTATGTCAAGTCGGTATCTTTCACAACCCGCCACGTCACGCCTGGCACATGGCCATCGAGCCAGTGCTCGAACTGTTCACGGTAAGACTCGTCACGCCATGGGATCGCATCCCTCACTGACCTCACTTCCTTTCACCACACTTCGTTTAGGAGGAAATAATATGGACGTTGTCTATTATTCATACCCGGTCGATGCGCTACTCTATATGTATTTAGGTGCGACGGCTGTCTTCAGCTTCATAATTGGTCTAGTCGTTCGCCGCGTGTCGAGGCGTCCAGATATCAGCTTTTGGACGACGATCGTGCTCAGCTTTGTCGGACTATGTCTTTCACTCGGCTGGTTCCGTAACGCCTCGGTCACCGTATTTATGGGTACACTCCCGTGGGTCATCAATCTCGTGTTTTCCCTGTTTTTATACGCCCTGTATAGCGGTATCATTTATTTCATCTTCCGACCGCGAAAAATTGAGGCAACAAAATAACGTTATGCTATACTCAAACCAATAAACGACCACTAGGGGAGCCTTCGGGCTGAGACGGCAACTGCCGGACCCTTCGAACCTGATCTGGCTCATACCAGCGTAGGGAAGTGGCTTGGATACGTCTGTCTGTCCACGCCACTTTTCCACTTGGAGAAGTGGCGTTTTCATTTTGAAAGGAGACACTACATGCGTATTCAACAACTCACTTGGATGGCGATGCTCATCGCCATCGCCATCATCGGCTCCCTGTTCATCTCCATCCCGACCGGTGTCGCCCGGGCCTATCCGGTGCAACATATGGTGAACGTCATCGCCGCCGTCACCGTCGGTCCGATTGGTGCCGTCCTCGTCGCGTTCGTGACCGGACTCGTCCGTGTCATGACCGGGACCGGGTCGTTGCTCGCCTTCCCAGGTGGTATGATCGGCGCCTTGCTTGCTGGACTATTTTACGTGCGGACGAACCGGGTCGCTTTCGCTGCGCTCGGTGAAGTCATCGGGACGGGTGTCATTGCCTCGCTCATCGCCGTCCCGTACGCGAAAATCTTAATGGGTTCTGAGTTTGGGGCGCTGTTCTTCTTCCCGGCCTTCCTCGCCTCGAGCGTGACCGGAGCCATCCTCGGCTGGATCGTCTTGGCGCGGGTCAAACAGTTGCGTCCACTCACGGTGAAGCGATAATTGAACAACAACCACCAAAACAGGGACGGCCGACTTAGGAAGGCTGTCCCTGCTTCACGTGATACACCCAAATCTCTTCCCCGTTCGCTTCATCAATCAAGCCACTGTCCTCAAATCCGCCCTTCGCATAAAACCGTTTCGCTGGTTCGTTCGTCGGATGGAGACTGAGGATGATGTCATCGACATCAAATCGCTCTTGCATCCACTCAATCGCAAGTTGCAAAAATGTTGACCCGATGCCTTTCCCTTGCTCATCCATATCAATCATAAAGCGGTCGAGCCAGACGTAACGCTCCACCTTGTTCTCGGCCCCGACCATCATGAAGCCGACCGGTTGATTGTCTCGACAGAGCGCGTAGCACGTCCACGCGTACTTGACGTCGACGTCCATCTCGCGGAGCGATTCCGCGTTCGTTTCGATAAAGCGGGCCTGACCAGGTGCGACGGTCAAGGCGACGACCGCATCCAAGTTCGTCTCATCAATCGGTTGAATCGTCAACGCATCGGTAGCCATCGTTGTACCTCCTCCATGTCCTGCCCGCGTTTCGGCAAGATGTAGGCGCTGACCGACGAGTTATACAAATACACATAATCGGCTTCCTCGACGACTTCCTTGATGCCGCTCCATGAGACTTTCGTCTCCCCGAACGCATTTTTGTCACGAAGACCGTCTTCATCCAGATCCATCGTATGCGGGCCGATCATGCCTTCATTGCTTCGTTCTTGAATCATCCGCTTCGTCTGTTTTCGGATATGCCGTTCAAAATACTTCGGATAATACAGGAACCAGATGAGGCTGATGACGCCATACACCCCAAATAGCCACCAGCTCGTATCTTGAAACAATGTCGCGAACGTCAAAGCGCCACCACCTAAAATGATGACGGGCCCAATGATGCGCTGCAGGAATAGCATCCTCTTTCCTATCTTTGAACGTCTAATATGACTTAAGTTGAAGTGAATGTAGTCTTCTTCCGTCAATTCGTATTGGATTTCCATATGTATCCCTCCTCGGTGTCGTATACGTCTTCGTTCAAGAAAAGTTCCGCTTCAGGCTCCTATTCGCTAAAATAAAAGCAAAGGAGTGACACGATGAAACAAATCCACCATCTCTGTATCCAAACGCCCGACTACGCGGCGTCGAAGCAATTTTATGAAACGCTCGGTTTTGAGCTCGTCCAAGAGTCACCCAACTTCCATACCCGGGCGTTCAACAGTTGGCTCAAGCTCGGCGACTTCTATATTGAACTCCAGACGGCGAAGACCGACGAGACGTTATCGCCGTATTCGAAACATGCGGCCGGACCCGTTCACTTCGCCCTGTACGTCGATGACCTTGAAGCGGAAGTCCGTCGGCTCGAGGCGCTCGGTGTCACGTTCTTGCCGAAACATGGCGGCAACATCTACTTCGTCGTCGACGGACATTTGAGCAAACTAAAAGCCCCGGAAGGCACGATCATCGAGCTTCGGGACACGTTTTTGATCAAGTGAGGCGCTCGCCTCGCTTTTTTTCGTCCGTATCGCACACCCCCATGTTTCCCGCCACTTGCGAACAGGTACATGAAAAAGAATACAACGTGTACGTACCGTTTGGAGGCTATTTATGAAATATCTTGATTATTGGAGTTATCTGTCACTATCACTTGCCAAACTATTTTTATTCAGCGTCTTGACCGCGAGTGCGTTCAACGTTCATTTTTTACTCGTCAACGTCGGGATGATCCTCATGATGACGAGCTGGGCTCTACTCGTGAAGACGAAAACACGGCGCTGGATTTTATTCGCCTCGCTGTTTCTACACAGTACACTCCTCATCTCCGACGTCTGGTATTATCGCTATTTCGGCAATCTGTTGTCGGTCGCGCTTTTGTCAGACGTTGGTCAGATGGGCGACGTCGGCGGCGGCTTCCTGACGTTGATTCAACCGACCGATTTTCTATTGTTCGTGGACCTGGTGCTTTATACCGCTGTCCTCGTCTATATGAGAAAAAGACCTGCGCAAGGCACAGGAAAAAATCGCCGGATCGCCGCTTCCGGTTTTGTCGTCGGCTTGACCGCCTTCGTCGTTCCGTTAACCGTCAGTCAGCCGAATGGTGATGAGCAAGCACCGATTTCGAACATGCGTGAATATTACGAGTACGGCTTTTGGGGGTATCACGGCCTCGACTTGTTCCGTGGCATCGGCGACCAACTCGGCTTCGGAGACGGCTTAACCGCACAAGAAGAGACGCGGCTCGGTACCTCGGCTCCAACCGACGTCGAGACAACGGCTGATACGAACGTCATCATGCTGCAGCTCGAGTCGTTCCAGACGTCGGTGATCGGACAGACGATCAACGGACAGGAACTGACGCCGAACTTGAACGCGCTTCGTGACGAGATGCTGTACTTCCCGAACTTCTATCATCAGACGCACGAAGGCCGGACGTCGGATGCGGAATTCACGGTCAACACCTCGCTCTACCCGGTCAAATCCGGTTCGGTGTACACTCAGTACGGTGACCATACGTTTGACGCCTTACCTGAACGTTTGCGCCAAGCCGGCTATGATACGGCCGCGATGCATGCGTTCGACAAAACGTTTTGGAACCGCGACAACGTCTATGACAATATCGGCTTCAATCATTTTTTCAGCAAAGACGATTATCCCGCTCAGGACGTGATCGGCATGGCACTTAACGACAAAGACTTCTTGACCACTTCCGTCGAAGCGATGGACACGTTAGCGGAACCGTTTTATGCGTTCATGGTCGCTTTGACGAGCCATACGCCGTACGACATTCCGGAAGAAGAGAAGCGTTTGGACTTGACCGGATATGACGATCCGCTGCTTCAAAACTATTACCATACCGTCCATTACGTCGACGCGGCCGTCGGGTTGATGGTTGATCAATTGAAGGCGAACGGGACGTGGAATAATTCGTTAGTCGTCTTTTATGGCGATCATGACAGCGGCCTGACCTCAGCAGGTGACGAGATGGCCGAGACAGAAAACGCCGATTCGGCCGTCGAACTGTTTCAGCTCGACCGTTCTGTTCCGCTCTACATCAAGCCAGCCAACTTGAACGAAGGTCGAACGATCGAAGCGAGCGGCGGTCAAACGGACATCGCCCCGACCATCTTGGAGTTGCTCGGGATGGAACCCGCTTACATGCTCGGTAGCCCGCTGCTCGACGACGAGCCGAACTTGACCGTGTTCCGTAACGGGTCGTTCCGGTACGACACGCTCTACTATGTTCCAAACTTGACCGATCCCGTCGGAAACGGGACGTGTTACGCGGTCGAGACAGGAGACGAGCTACCGCTCAGTCAATGTGAGCCTTTCATCGACGAAGCAGCTGAACAACTGCGTCTGTCCGATACGATCATCGAGAAAGACGCACTCTCCAAAACAAAACGCGAATAACACCATGCCGCCCTGATTCGCTAAGGTCGGCATGGTTCGTTTCAATATACTTTCCGCAACTCGGTCAGCTCGATCTTCTTCATCGGCAAGAACGCTGCCGTTACCCGCGCCAACTGTTCCGGCGTGCCGGTCGTCAGCATCTCTTCCATTTCCCACGGAACGATTTGCCAGGAGACGCCGTAGCGGTCCTGTAGCCAACCGCATTGTTCGGCTTCAGGTACGGACGATAGTTCATCCCAATACGCATCGATTTGTTCTTGTGTCTCACAAAACGCGATCAACGACTGCATCTCGTTGAAAGCGAACTGGTGATGCTCGGCACTGTCCATGACGATGAACTCACGTCCAGATAAGACGAAACGGGCGTAGTTCAACTTCCCTTCTAATTCTGGGCCATCGTCTTTATCGTAACGGATCATCTGATCGTCGAGCACGTACGAGTCCGGGAACACTGTGACCCAATCGTCCATCGCCGCCTCGGCCCGGCCGAACGCCTCCCCGACGAACAACAGACACGGCGTCACCGTCTGGATGTCCATGCCGCCGTTGTGCATGATTTGCCAAGAGACACCGTGCTTGTCTTTCAACCAGCCGTAACGTTCACTAAAGTCGTACGTGTCGAGCGGCGTGAGCACGTCAGCACCGTCCGATAACTTGTCCCACAGCGTATCGACTTCTTCTGACGTCGGGAGCGAAATCATATAGGAGAAGGACGGATTCCGCTCCTTCAAGTTACCCGCACCGAGCAATTGAAAGAACTGACCAAAGAGTGAGACGGTGACGACCGTCGTCTCGCCAGGCGGGGTGTCGATAAGTTTCGTCGTATAATCGACGAATGAATCAGGAAATATCGAGACGTACCAATCGGCAATCGCTTCGACGTCTTGTTCGAACCAAATACACGGAATAATCGGTTGTGTGATCATCGGACTGTCTCCTTTCAGACCTCTCGCAAACGGTACACGTCACGGACAGCGAGTAACGTCTCGGCAGCTTGCCGATACGCTTGATAGTGGCTTGAGTTGATATGATGGTCGAGCGCCGTCTCGTCCCGATACTTCTCGTAGAACACGAACGTACCCGGCGCATCGATCGACTCGTGTAACACGTAGGCGAGACACCCTTCTTCCTGCCGCGACGGCGGGATGACCTGATCGAGTGCTTGACGCAACTCACTCTCTTTGCCCGGGTGAGCCTTTAAGATAGCTGTGATTGTAATTTCCATTGATCGTTCCTCCTCATGTTAGGACTGACGCAAAACTTTTCCCGTTTTAGAAGAGATGTATACGCAAATGGACACGCCTATTTTCAAGGCGTGTCCATCGTTTAGACGAGTTCGTTCGCAATCTCGTTCAATTCTGCAATTTGATCTTTCAATGAAGCCAACGCCTGTTGCTGCGACGTCGTCAACACATGCACGTCTTGACTGTTCTCTTCGAGAGCTGTCATCAGTGCCGACATTTGGCCCGTCACTTGATGGACTTTGTTCAGTTCTGAAGCGACGACTTGGAGCTGGGTCGATGTCTCATCCACCGTGCTCGCGACCGTCCCTGTCGTCTGAATCATAGAAAGAATCGACGTCCCACTCTTACGGACTTGTTCTTCCTGCGTCGACAAACGTTCTGTGCTGCCATCGATCGCCCGTTCCGTCACTTGTACCTCTTGCATGACGAGTTGGATAATATCATTGATTTGAGATGAGGCTTGGGCGGTTTGAGCCGACAAATTTCGAATCTCGGACGCGACGACGGCAAACCCTTTCCCGTGCTCACCCGCTCGCGCCGCTTCAATTGAGGCGTTGAGCGACAGGAGGTTCGTCTGAGATGAAATCTGCTGAATCGTCCCCGTGATCGTCCGTACTTCTTGGAAGCGCTCCGCCAACCCTTTAAACGCATGATTGACTTCACCGATACTTAAGTTCAGTTCAGCAAGCGAACGTTCTGTCGAGTCCATGTTTTCATGCGAGACGTGAGCGTCCTGCAAGACGCCACTCACTTGAGACGTTGTCTCCTGGAGCTGCTGCTGCATTCGTTCAAACGCCTGTACAGTTGAATGGATTTGTGAAGCGACAGTTTGGATAAGACCTGCCTGTTCAGATGTTCGTTTCGTCATCGAACCGATTTGTTCCGTCACTTGTTCCGAAGCATTTGTGACTGAATCGACTGAATCATTCATCGTGAAGACAGCTCCGTGAAGCGTAGTCGCACTCGCTGTCGTTTTCGCCATTGTCAGCTCGATTTTTCCTGCATGTTGTTCTGCTTTCTCTTGCTGTGCGAACGTCTCATGCAACAACTTTGCGCCAAAGAAGGACACAAAGTACGCGCCAGACAAAGCCATTGTGAGCACCGTGAACCAAATGACGAGGTCGAGCGGCGTTGCAAATGAAAAGCGCCCAATCAAGACAGCTGAGACCGAGACGATTAGCGCGAGCATGCTACCATATAGAACAAGATGACGATTCAAGTACATCAACGTCAACACGATGTAAAGAAAGACGACATTTTGAATCGCCGCACCTGGTAGCGTCAAGATAATCGCTGAAGCCGCAATGTACATCAATGTGACGAGCCCATACTTCAACCAAGCATGCTCTACATAGAAGCGATGGCCGAGCCATGACCCAATCTGAATGACACTCCCTACCACAATAAAACTGACTGCGTCTTGTCCAGCGAGCTCCCCGATCCAGTATAAAACACCCATAATCGGATAAGAGAGGAAAAATAAAACGATCAACATACGCGATACTAACAACGAGCTCATTTTTTCAAAATGATTCACCATGATTGTTGCCTTCTTTCAGTAGAATAAAGATCTACACTATATTTCGGTGCATTTTTTCAAATATGAAGTTTGTTTTTCGCTATTCTGCCCACATTGACTAAACAAATAAAAACTGTCCCTCAAATTGTCATTTGTACTTAACAATTGAGGGACAGTTTAATTGAATGACGTCTTGTTTAGTCATTTATTCTTTCGTTTGAACGGCCACCAAACACCATCTCCGAACGATACGGTGATTGCCGGGATGAGGAGTGGCAGCACGATCAACCCGTACAATAACAGACCGGTGATGACGATCGTCGCGATCTGGACGAGGCTGAGTACACCAGACGGAATCATCGCCCCGAACGTCCCGGCGAGGATGACGGCTGCCGTCATGATGACCGTCCCCATCTTCGTCATGGCGTGGACGAGCGCGTTACGCACCGTCATCCCGTTAATCGATTCTTCACGGAACCGATCGAGTAGGAAGATCGAGTAGTCGATGCCGAGCGCGATCAACATGACGAACCCGAAGAACGGTACGGCCCAGCTGATGCCGTCATAACCGAGCCCTTCAACGAAGATGAGCTCCGTGATCGCCGCTGACGTGTAGTACGTGAGCAACAGTGACCCGATCATATAGAGCGGCATGATCATCGAACGGAATAGTACCGTCAAAACGACGAACAGCGTCACGAGCATGATGGCGACGGTCCGATTGAAGTCGTTCGTCGATGTCTCGTTTAAATCGCTGTTAATGCTTGAAATCCCGGCGTAACCGATGGTCGCGTCGTCAAATGGGGTGTCCGTCACGACACGTTCCATCGTCTGTTTCAACGTTTCGACCGTATCGATTGCTTCCGGCGAGTACGGGTCCATATCAAGGATGACCTCGAGTTGTGTCGCCGTCCCCTCGTCGAACACGTAACGCTCGACGGCCGGGGCGAACTCGTCTGACGTGAGCGTTCCTTCCGGTAAATAGACGCCCGTATCACGCAGGCTGTCCGCTTCACTGAGTGCCGAGAGGAACGCCACCGCGTCGCCCAGACCGGTTTCGATTTGCGCGAGCCCAGCGTTCGCTTCACCGACACCAGTCGCGAGTTGGCCGAGACCCGATCCGAGCTCACCGACTTGCGCACCTTGCGCCGTCAACGCAGACGCTGCTTCATTGATACCCGCCTCGATCTGACTGAGACCACCAGACACTTGTTGCAGTTGCGCCACAGTCGCCGGGATGTTTTGCGTCGCCGTGAGACCTTGTCCGATCAAACCGAGTTGGGCGTTCAGTTGGCCGAGTCCGGCTGCCGCTTCCGCGAGCGGCGCCCCGGCGTTTGTCGTACCAGCCGGCAGTTGACTGACGACCGCGTCTAGACCGGTCTCGACTTGAGCGAGCCCGTCTTGCACGTCACCGAGACCGCTCTCTGCCTCGGCAAGCCCTGAACTCACTTGTTCGAGTTGCGTATCGACATAAAAATCATCGATGACGTCACCGGTCGGACGTGTGATCGAACGGACACCGCTCACACCATCGACTTTTTCTAATTCGCTCGCGAACTTCTCGATGTACGGAATATCCGACTCGGTCAGTTCCGACTCTTGCTTCAAGATAATTTGAACCGGGAGCGATTCGCCTTGTCCGAACCCTTCCGAGATCAAATTGAGACCGCGCACCGAGTCATAATCGTCACCGATCTCATCGACCGTATTGAACGACCGGGCATCGTCGTACGTGAATAACACCGGCACGGTGATCAGTGCGACGACAAGGATCGAGACGAACGGACGATTGACCGAGATGCGGCTGAATCCAGCCCACAGCTTGCTGTCGTGATGCTCGCCTGCTTTTTTCGACGGCCAGAACAAGCGATTCTTGAGCGTCGCCATAAAGAACGGCACAACCGTGAACAAGATGAGCAACAAGACGGCAATCCCGACCGCGACCGCGACGGCCGACTTGAAGATCGGAAAATCGGCAAATCCGATCGCGGCGAAGCCGACGAATACGGCGAGACCACTAATGAGCACCGTCCGCCCAGCCGTCTTATACGTGTTGACGATGGCGTCCTCGATCGCGTGCCCGGCGCTGAGTTCTTCTTTATACCGGCTAAGAAGCAGGATGCAGTAGTCGGTCCCAATCCCGAACAAAATCGCCACGAGGAAAATTTGTGTGTAGTTCGAGACCGGGAAACCGAACCAGTCGACGAAGAACGCGACGAACGATTGGCTGAGGAGATAGGTGAACCCGACCGCGATCAACGGAATGAACGGGGTTACGATTGAACGGAACACGAGCAAGAGCAGTCCGAAAATCAACACGACCGTGATGATCTCGGTCTTCTTCAACCCTTCCTGCGCACTCAAGTTCACATCGTTGTTGATGATTTCTTCACCTGTGATGTAGACGGTCTCGTCTGTCGGGAGGATGTTCTCGCGGACATCGTCCGCGAAAGCGTTGATGTCCTCCATCGACCCTTCGACCGTGATCGGGACGAGGACGATACGTTCATCTTCCGAGACGAGTTGTGCCTCCGTCTCGGCGTTCTCGAACGGGTCGAGCACATCTTTGACGACCGTATCATTTTGTTCCAGCTCGTCGATTACCCGGGCAATATCGGCCCGTTCGGCATCTCCGAGCGCTTCAAATTCATAGACGAGCGAAATCGTCTTATCGCTCTTGCCCGCAGCGTTCAAGATGTCTTGCGCGCGTTGCGAGTCCATGTCTTCAGACAGTTGGAAACTTCCCGCCTGTTCTGCCTGTTCGGTCAAGTTTGGTGCCGCGACGAACAAGGCCGCCGTCAACACGACGAGACCGATCAAGATGCCGAAGCGCCATTGAATAATTTTGCGCACGTGTTATTCCTCCCCAATTCGAAGCAGCTCTTTGATTTTCCGGAACGTCCGGACGAACTGTTCGATCTCTGCCTCATCTATTTTCCCGTCGAGTAGTGACTCGACATAATGGTAGACGGCCGTATCTGCCTGTTCGACGACGTGGTGTCCCGCCGCTGTCAGTTCGATCAACCGTTCGCGTTGGTCTTGCCCGCGTCGACTGACGACGAGCTGTTTCTCAACGAGTTTTTTTAAGCGGTTTGAAACGGCGCTCTTATGCACACCTTGTTTCATCGCCAACTGACCCGCTTGAATCGGGCCGAACTGTTCGAGCAGTTTTAATAGTTGGAGCTGTTCACGCGAATACTCGCGCCAGACGTCGCCTTCCATCGCCTCAATGACATGTTCCGCTCCGTGGAACATGACTTCTTCAAATAGTTGGACGGCCTCCCGCATCAATTCTTTCATTTTGGTTTACCCCCTAAACTAGTTAGAGATAGTTTATGCCCTAAACTAGATGCCGTCAAATAAAAAGACCGACGAAGTAGGCGCTTCATCGGTCCATTTCGTAAACGTATGTGTAAAAAGATAAGAATCGTCCTTCCCATTCAATCTGATGTATTTCATCTTCACGAGAAAAGCCAGAACGCATCAAGACGTGTTGGGACGCCTTGTTATCTGTCGTCGTCTTGGCAATCAATCGTGTGAATCGAGGAAGGTTAAGCGTAAGTAATTGCTGAAGAGCTGCGGTGGCATATCCACGACCTACATAGTCCCCACCGATTCGATAGCCGATTTCCCCGGTCTCGAAATTGACATGATGGATGTTGAGACGCCCCACGATGGCCTCACCATGACAAATCAAATAATAATATCCATCCCCGTTCACTTGTTCGGCCAACAAACGTTCTAACGCCTGACGAAATGCTTCAGGTTCATAGTACGCGTCTCCACGGCTCGGGACGTAACGCTCGAAATAGGGACGGTTCTCACATTCAAACGTGTACAATGCGGTTTCGTCCTGTATGCGCAACGGTTTCAGACTCACCCGATTCACGTAATCAACGCCTCCTTTCTCAAAATCGTATGCCTGACTATTCGGCGTCGTGATCAAAAAACCTTCCGCAGAAGGTTTAGGACCGCATCGCTGCCGCAACGCGGAGACCCGAGACGTACGCACTTTCGAACCGGGTCCGCCCTGAAGCATCGTCCGGCTCGAGGAAGACGTCACCCGCCAAGTAAATCGGGGCGTCGTTCAATTTATAGTACGGCTCGTGCCAAACGTCTGTCGCCTGGGCGTAGCGCCACCGCTTCAACTGTCTCGACTGAATCGCTACGTCTCCGGTCACGGTTGTTAGCAACCGCTCGATTTCTTGAAGCGTGTCTTCAGCAGGACGCTCATACCAAGCTTCACTCCACGCCTCATCCATGTAGACGCTGACGAGTTCTGTCGCCGAGATGCCTTTTTGCCGGTTGTTGATGATTTTCAACAGACCAGGTGCCAAGTCCGTGTCGATAATCCCGTCCGCACCGATTTGGGTGTCGCCCGCGAACTCGAACAACCCGACGAACGTCGGGGCGTAAGTCAGCTCACGCAACGACTCAGCCACCTGACTCGATAAGTCAGCGAGCAGCTCGAACGTCTGTGGGAGCGGTGACGTGATGAGGAGACGGTCATAGTGGCGCGTCGCCACGTCTGTCGTGACGACGACCGTCCCGTTCTCCATACTGACCGTCTCGACTTGTTCGTTCAATTGGACGGTCAAGCCGTCTGCCAACTGTTTGGCGAGCGCGTTCATGCCGTCACGGGCGACGTACCGCGGATACGGGTCGGCGTACCAGACGCTTACCCAGTCCCGCTCGACCCAATCGGCGACCGCCTGTTTAAGCGCTTCCCCGCGTACGGTGAAATAGACGGCCCCGTGATCGGCTTTCCCGGCCCCGATCCGTCGGGTCGCCAAGCGTCCACCGACGCTCTGGCTCTTCTCAATCAGTTCAACCGTATGTCCTTGCCGGACGAGTTCCCGTGCTGCGACAATCCCACTAAGTCCTGCCCCAATGATTCCAATATTCATGTGCATTCCCCCTCTTTCAGGAAGATTGTATCACGAGTCAGCGTGTCAAATCAGACTCGATGCGCTTCACGCCGAGCGGTTCCATTGCTCGTCATACGCCCGACGTGCGTCTTCATACATGATCGCGAATCGACTGATGATGAACGGGCGGATGAGTGACGTCGCGACAAGGAAAATCCATGAGCCGAGAACGACCAAATCGAGCCGTATGTAAAAAATCCAACCGACTAAATACATCGGGATAAACGGCAAAATCAGTTTGAACGCATCCCATTTTTGCCCGCGCATCAAATCCCTTGATTTCGTAATTGCCTCTGTAATGGACAGGTCCGGCTCGTCGCGCAAGATGAAATACGTGAACGCATACGAGAAGTACTTCACGATGCCAGGTACGACCAATAATAGTGTCCATAAGACTTGGAACAACATGATGAGAAGCGTCGCAAGCAGATGCTTCCCGTAGCGGTGACGAAACGGAGCGAAGACGTCACTCAATCGAACTGTCTGGCCTCGTACCGTCTCTAATATGAGCCAGTTGTATCCGACGATAACTGGGTAGAGGACTATGTAAAATAAGATACCACCAAGGCTAAGGACGGTCAGCGCAACAGATTCTATCGCCAAGCCGTAATAGGTCGGGTCTACCATCAATCCTATCTCTAATAGAACCGAGCACGCGAACGACCAGATGAGCAACATCCCCGTCTTCCCTTTTAACGCAGTATGCGCTCGCTCATTCCATGTGTGAACCATATTATTTCCTCTTTTCATTCGTGTTTCCTGTCTTATACGCAACGCGACATGAAATGTTTCAAACTCCATAGAAAAACAGGGCATCGCCCTGTTTTTAGTCTTCTCGTCACTCTTTCGGTTCTAATTCATTTTCAGTCACCCATTTATGATTCGTCACTTCTTCTCCGTCTTGCAACATGAAGTTGACCATATACACGGTCGTTTGTTCACTGGAGTCGATCGTCGCGGTCGCGCCGTCCATGCCTTCCATATGGTCGGACTGAAGCGTCACCTCGGTCCCATCAGCAAGCGGAGCTGATTCGGATGTATCGAGTTCTTCATGAATCACCCATTTATGATTCTCGACCGGTTCCCCGCCATCTGTCGGTGTATACGTGACCGCGTAAGCTGTAGTCTCATAAGCACCGACGATCTTCGCTTCCGCGCCTTCCATCTCAAGCATATGGTCCGCAGTCAACACGGCCATCGAGTCAATCGGATACGTCGGGTCTGCCGCTTCTTCTAACTCGGCAGGCACCTCACCCGATCCCGAATGGTCCATCGCGCCATGCTCTTCTTCTTGCTCTGCGATTTGTTCTTCTGTCACGTCAATAGCTTGGTCTTCTTCTGTCGTATCACCGCAGGCGGCGAGTGACGTCGCGAGCAACATGGCACCAAGTGTCGTCGCCCATTTCTTTTGTTTCATCGAATCGCTCCCCTCATTTGTGCCGTCTCATATTTACTGTACCCTGATTGCGCTCGGACAAGACATTTGTAGCGGATTCGTTATCTAACTGAAAAAACCGTCCTCGAACGAATCGAGGCACGGTCTTCGAATTAATGGTGCTTAATCCTTCTTAAAAAACAGAGCATCGGTAGTAGCAACAGTGCTGACGCCCCGAGCCCCCCTTGAATCGACGTATATAGGGCGACGAGGCCGATGAGTGGACCGCCGGCGACTTGGCCGAACGCATCGACTTGACCGAACATCGACAAAATCGTCGCCCGACCCTTGGATGGGAGCCGCTCGTTCGTCATGACGCTCATGAGCGGATAATGCACGTTCCGAAGCGCGGCAATCGTCCAATACAACAAGACGGCCACAAAGAATTGTCCGACCCATGCGAACGCAAGCATCGTGAGGATGAGCAAAACGTTGAACCAAAACAATGTCGTCGCGTAGCGTCCTTTGATGTACGTCTCGACACCTTTGAGGACGAGCATGTTCAGTAAAAACGCAACGGCATAAAACAGGCCGAACCAATAGATGGCCGCTTGTTCTGACAACCGAAACGTATCGATCAAATGAGCGCCCCACAACCGGTCGAACCCTTCGCTCGCGAGTCCCCAGACGAGCGTGATGGCGGCCAACCCAACGAGGATCGTATTGCCGCGGATATGGGCGTAGCCTTCTGCTACCGTCTGCTTCGCCTGAAGCAGATTTGAGGTGCCAGCTCGGGTGATCGGCTCAAACTTCGTTTCCGGGATTACTTTCCAGATGAGGAGCGCGAGTCCTATTAACAAACCTCCAGCGACGACAATCGTCGTTTGCACGGACGTCATTTCTGCGAATAGCACCGCTATCCCAATCCCGATAAAGCGACCGAGTGAACTGTACTGAGCGCCTCGTAAAAACACCTGTTCTAACTCCTGGTTCCCCATTTCATCGGCAATCCACGCCTGCTCAGCCCCGCTGATGAACGTCCAGCCGATTCCCCACAGTGAAGAGGCGACCGCGATGGCCCAAAATTCTGGGATGCCGCCTTCTAACAAGTGGGCTAGTCCGATCAAACCGGTGCCGATGACAATCGACCGTTTGCGGCCGTACAAATCCGCGACGAGTCCCGTCGGCAGTTCGAACAGGAAAATCGATACTTCTAAAATCGTGCCGATCAAGACGAGCTGCAGCGCGTTCAGCTCGGCGGTCGTCACGTAATAGATGGCGTTCAGCGTGAATACCATCTGGATGACAAGTGAGCGCGAACTCGTGACCATGTAATACAGTTGTTGAATCTTCAATTGGGTAGTCCTCCGATATGATTGTTCCAATACGGTAAATCATCGGAGGAGGTGGGCCAACTTATGAACGCACTTCCTCCGGCAGGATGAATGTTTTAAATGTTTGGATTCGCATGGCGTTCTCTCCTTAGTCGTTTATAAACTCAGTATATCAAGCCGGTTGACGCAACGTAAATCACAAAAAAAAGCCAAGATCTCGAAAGATCTTGGCCTACTCTTTATTCTACAGTTACTGACTTCGCCAAGTTACGTGGCTTGTCGACATCACAGTCACGCGCGAGTGCAGCGTAATATGAGATGAGTTGAAGCGGGAGTACCGTCACGAGTGGTGTGAGCAACGGCTCGACACGCGGCAAGACGAATGAATCACTCTCGTGTTCCATGCCTTCCATCGAGATCGTGCAGGCAACTGCGCCACGAGCGACAACTTCCTTGATGTTTCCACGAATGTTGAGGTGCGTGTTCGGTTGCGAGACGAGCGTGATGACCGGTGTGCCGTCTTCGATCAACGCGATCGGTCCGTGCTTGAGCTCACCGCCTGGGTAGCCTTCCGCTTGGATATACGAGATCTCTTTCAGCTTGAGCGCGCCTTCGAGACCAACGTATGAATCCATCCCACGACCGAGGAAGAACGCGTTACGTGATTCTTTCAAGAACTTGTCAGCCAACTGCTCAAAGATTTCTTTTTGAGCCATGACCGAGTCCATGATCGTCGCGATGCGAGCGAGTTCCGTCATAAGGTCGAACGGAAGCTTCTTCCCGTTCGCACGAGCGATGTCGTAAGCGAGGATCGCCAGCACGGCGATTTGCGCCGTGTACGCTTTCGTCGATGCGACCGCAATCTCAGGGCCAGCATGGAGGAGCATCGTCTCGTTCGCTTCACGCGACAGCGTTGAACCGGCAACGTTCGTGAGTGTGAGCGCTTTGTAGCCGCGCTTCTTCACTTCGACGAGGACGGCACGGCTGTCGGCCGTCTCACCTGATTGTGAGATGAAGAGGAACAATGGTTTCTCCGTGAGGAGCGGCATGTTGTAACCGAACTCTGACGCGACGTGCACTTCAGTCGGCACACCAGCGACGCGCTCGATCAATTGCTTGCCGACGAGACCAGCGTGGTAACTCGTTCCACAAGCGACGATGTAGATGCGGTCTGCTTCTGAGACGAGCGAACGAACGCCTTCCGTGAGCTCGATGTCGCCATTGTCGTTCTGGTAGTGTTGGATGATGTTACGGATGACGGCCGGTTGCTCGTCCATCTCCTTCAACATGTAGTGCGCGTACGTGCCTTTCTCGATGTCTGACGCATCGATCTCGGCCGTGTACGGCGCGCGCTCGAGCACGTCGCCGTCGAGTGTCTTGATCGTCGCCGACTCACGTGTCAAGATGACGATCTCGCCGTCGTGGAGCTCGAGGTAACGGTCCGTCACTTGGAGCATCGCCATCGCGTCCGACGCGACGACGTTGAACGTACCATCACCAAGTCCGACGAGGAGCGGCGACTTGTTCTTACCGATATAGAGGCGCTCTTTGTCCTCTGAGTCGATCATCGCGATCGCGTACGAGCCGTGGAGCTCAGACAACGTCTTGCGGAAGGCCAATTCGACGTCACCAAGTGCGACGAAGTTCTTCTCCATCAATTGAACGATGACTTCCGTGTCCGTCTCTGAGAGGAACGGTGCGTCGAGCGTCGCCTTGATCTGCTCGTCGTTCTCGATGACACCGTTGTGGACGAGCGTGAAGCGGCCCGTCGTGCTCTGGTGCGGGTGGGCGTTCGGTACGCTCGGTACCCCGTGTGTTGCCCAACGTGTGTGGCCGATTCCGATCAATCCGTCTACTTCTGCTGGGACGACTTCGCGTAGCGCCTTGATGCGACCGACTTCCTTATGAACGTTGACAGAATCATGCATCAACGCAAGACCTGCCGAGTCATAGCCACGATACTCGAGTTTTTCCAGACCTTTGAGAAGGATTTCCTTCGCTCCGATATTCCCAATCATTCCTACAATTCCACACATACAAAAATCTCCTCTATATTCGATTTCTCGAAAAAGGAAACGGGCTTTTTCAAAGAGCTGTCAATGCGCTCCCCTTTGGCCGTCCGGTCACCCGAACGTTTTGAGGGATTGCTTTTAGTCGTGACAGGCGACTAGGAGGCATCCGCCGAAATCTCGATAACCTCCAACCTCGTCAACTCATAAAGAGTTCTGGCGCTTTCTCGTACTTTGTGCCCCTCCGTTTCTAAGGTCACGCTCTTAATAGTACAAATCACACCCCCATCCGTCAAGAAAATCAAATGATTTCACAGTGACAAAACGGAAACAAAAAGGGAACCCAAAATTGGATTCCCTTGTGTTATTCCCTGTTTCGACAAAATTATCCTTCAACACCGTAATCTTCACGGACGACTTGAGCGATTTGTTCGACGTAACGGTCGCAGTCTTCCTTCGTCGGCGCTTCAGCCATCACTCGAACGAGTGGCTCTGTACCTGATGCCCGGACGAGAATACGCCCGTTTCCGTTCATTTCAGCTTCCGCTTCTTGAATCGTTGTGAGCACGCGCTCCCCTGTCATCGCATCCTGTTTATTCGTGACGCGAATGTTGACGAGCGTTTGTGGATAGACCGGCATTTCAGCTGCTAGTTCAGACAGCTTGCGTCCTGTCGTCTTCACGATTTGTGCGAGTTGGACACCCGAGAGCATCCCGTCGCCCGTCGTCGAGTAATCGAGGAAGATGAGATGACCCGACTGCTCGCCACCGAGCGTGTAGTTATGCTTCTTCATCTCTTCGACGACGTAACGGTCACCAACAGCTGTTTGAAGAGCCGTCATACCTGCGTCTTCGACTGCTTTGTGGAAGCCAAGGTTACTCATGACTGTCGCGACAATCGTATTGTCTTTCAAACGACCTTTTTCGCTCAAGTATTTTCCGCAAATGTACATGATTTTATCGCCGTCGACGATGTCGCCGTTCTCATCGATTGCGATCAAGCGGTCTCCGTCTCCGTCAAACGCAAGGCCCATGTCCGCTCCCTTTTCGCGAACGAATTGTGCCAAGTGTTCCGGATGTGTCGAGCCGACGCCTTCATTAATATTCAACCCGTTCGGTGAACTACCGATTGTCGAGACGTTCGCTTCAAGGTCAGCGAACAAGCGAGCCGCAAGGCCGCTCGTCGCGCCATGGGCACAGTCGAGGGCGATATGGAGACCATCGAGGTCCTCATCGACCGTCTGTTTCAAGAGTTGAAGGTATTTTTGTGCCCCTTCATAGTAGTCCGAGACGAATCCGAGATCTTTCCCTGTCGGACGCGGGAGTGTATCTTCCGCCGCGTCGAGAATCGTTTCGATCTCTGCTTCAGTCGCATCATCGAGCTTGAAACCGTCGCTACCGAAGAATTTGATGCCGTTGTCGGCAACCGGGTTATGTGAAGCTGAGATCATGACACCTGCTGTCGCGTCAAGCGACTTCGTCAAGTAAGCCACACCTGGTGTCGAGATGACACCGAGACGCATCACTTCCGCTCCGATTGACAAAAGACCTGCGATCAGTGCGCCTTCGAGCATATGACCTGAAATGCGTGTGTCACGCCCGATCAATACTTTCGGCTGTTCACCGGCTGGCAAGTGCTTCGATAACACGTAACCACCAATGCGTCCTAAACGATAAGCTAGTTCTGCTGTCAATTCTGAGTTCGCGACACCGCGGACCCCATCTGTTCCAAAATATTTACCCATATATTCGTTTCCTCACTTTTGTATGATTGAACGTCTCATTGAAGCGAAGACGTTTCGGTTTGGTCTTCGACGCTCGTTAACTCGACGTCGATTGTTTTCGGCGAGACGACCGTCGCGCCTTTCGGTACTTCATAGTCTACATCGACCCCATGCAAACCACTCGGCAGACCCGTCAAATCTAGTGTCACACTGATGCTGTTCGACGTCACGCTCTCAAGGAGTGACCGTTTACCTGACAATGTGACGCTGACGACTTCCGGTGCTTGAAGCGTATAGTTCGTCCGATCATAGCCTCTGACCGTGACAGGCACGGTTAAACGGATGCGTTCCGTCAATTCCCCGGTATCATCTCGCGTTTGATCATCCGCTCGGACGAGTAGCTGGACTTCCACTTGCTCGGCAGCGAGCGATGATGCGCCTTCCGGCAGGACAAGCTTCGCTGTCACTTTCCCCGTTTGATCGACGCCATCAAGGTCAATCGGCTCGGTCTCAACACGGTCTAGTGCATCGAGCACTTCGCGCGGTGCGAAAACACGGACTTCTGTTTCCTCTAGCAACGTGTCAACGAGCCTGAATTTATCGGCAACTTCGCCGGTCGTGACAGCTTCAATCGGGAACACGGCACTTTGTTCATAGACAGGAACCGTGACGTTGATGATGTTCGGTTCGACCGTCACGTTAAGCGGGTTTCCGTTCGCATCTAAAATCGTCGGCGGCACCTCACGCGTGAACGTCTGGTTTTGATTCGCCACATCGACGTTCAACGTGATTTCTTTTACGTTTTGAATCCGGCTTTCGCCACCAGAAACTTTTACAGTCGCCGGCTCGATTTCCGCTTCTCCGACCACATACCCTTCCGGCAACTGGTCTTTATTTAACAAGTTGACCGATACAGGTACTTCAACTGTCTGTTTTCGATCGATGTAAATTTCAACAGTGTCACGCTCAAGTTTTACGTTTACATCCCCACCGAAACCCCGTGCTTCCACCGGGACACGATGGAACCCAGTACCGAGGTTCGTTAAATCGACGAACACTTGATAATCTTTCACCAATTTTGTCATCGTCAAACTACTCGATGGACCTTGCAGCTCAACGTTCATCTCTTCAGGAACGTTGTACGCGACGTATTGTACTTCATCGAAGAATACTTCGACAGGAACGTCAAGCGACATCGAGCTTTGCCCAACAATCGGCAATGCATTTGTTGAATTGGTCGACGAGCTCGTCTCGGCGACCATAAAATAAAGAAGGATGGCTAAAGCAAGTGCGATGATGCGGAGAAACCATTTATGTTGTAACCACTGATCAATCACTTACTTGTCCCCCCCTTTTTTATTAAAGAACGAGAGTGTCGTCTCTTTTTCTTCAATAACAAGTTCTTGGATCAACTTGTTGCGAAGTGCCTCCTCGTCTAGCTCGCGGTATAAACGTCCAGCAATCGCCAGAGATACCGCACCCGTCTCTTCTGAAACGGTGAGCGTCACGCTATCGGTCACTTCACTGACCCCGATCGCGGCCCGGTGTCTCGTCCCGAGCGCCTTATCGATGTGCGGGCTTTCCGAGAGCGGTAAATAACAAGCCGCCGCTGCAATTTTCCCGTCTTGGATAATCATCGCCCCATCGTGAAGCGGTGTATTCGGAATAAATAAATTGATGATCAGTTGTGACGTGATGTGCGAGTCCATCCGGATACCGGTTTCAACGTATTCGTTCAACCCGGTATCTCGTTCAATCGCGATCAACGCCCCGATTCGACGTTTCGACATGTACTGTGCCGAACTGACAATCGCTTCGATCATTTGTCGTTGCTTGTCCTCATCGCTCGTGCTCGTACGACCGAACAAATTGCTCGTTCGCCCTAAGTGCTCGAGCCCGCGTCGAAGTTCTGGTTGGAAGATGATGATGATCCCAAGCAAACCATACGTGATCACTTGGTTCAGCAAGAACTGTAACGTCTTCAAACCAAAGAATCCGCTGAGGAACCAGCTGACGAGGATGATTGAAATCCCTTTTATCAGTTGGACCGCTTTTGTCCCACGGACGATCATCATCAGTTTATAGATGACGTACGTGACGACGACAATATCTAAAACATCATTCAAATAATCGTACCAATGTACGTTCTCTGAAAGACTAAAAAATGATAAGATTGAAACCTTTTCAAGTAGCGGCAAATGCTCCCCTCCTCAACTACCTAGCCAATTCGTGCAATTTTCATTATATCATATTTCCCAAACAACGCATCGTTAGATGACAAAACGAAACCAGATTGAAACGAATGAAAAAGACGCCCTGAGGCGCCTCGATTAAAGTATTTGCTTGATGGAGTACCAAACCCACTCAAAAATCCGGTCGATTTGTTCGAGCTCTCCGGTCACTTCACCCGCACTGGCCAAATAGGCTCGGCCGTGCACGGCTGTCGCATTGCCGTTGACGGTACCTTCGATCCGCAGGTCCCCGCCTTGGACCGTAATATCACGCTCGACGATGACGTCTTTCGGTACGACGACCTCGTTCTCTGTGACAACGATTCCAGGTACTTTCGTGTACGTCATGGTTTCGGTAGAGCCGTTCCATAAACCGAGTGTCGCGCTCGACATTAAACTAAAGAATAGTAAGGCCGCGACGAGTCCCGGATGCTTCCGCAACCAAGTCATCTGTTTCGAATGCGGTTTTCTCCGTGGCCGTGGACGGTCTTCAAGACGCACGATCGGTGTCGCCGGCGGAGACGTTTTCGCTTCAGGAATGGCCGCCATCACGCGCGCCGTAAAATCGTCTGATAGCTTAGGACGTGGAAGTGCTTTAAGTTCGGCATCTATTCGTTCGTACTGAAGGTACGCCTCGTATAAGGCTTCGTCCTCTAGTAATTGACGTAATTCGTCAGATTCTTCGGGCAGGATGCCATCTTCCAAGTATTGTTGCAGTTTCTCTTCAGGAGTCAATTGAACCCCTCCCTGTTTTGAAAGATTGTTTTTAACATTTCTCTTCCCCGGAAGATCCTTGTTTTAACCGTTGCGACCGGCATATCGATCATGACGCTAATTTCTTTGAGCGACAAATCGTCCACGTACTTGAGCAGTAACGGGATACGATATTTGTCCGGCAGTTGCTGGATTGCCTCATGCATTTCGCCTCGAATCTCGCGGTGAACGACTTGGGCGTCGGGTTGGGGGGCATCATCGGCCAAATGGTCTTGATAGGTGAGACCATCCGTGCCAGCGATTTCGGCATCCATCGAATACTCCGGCTTTCGCTTTCGGAGACGATCGATGGCGACGTTCGTGGCGATTCGATACAACCATGTCTTGAACTTATACTGCGGATCATACGTATCAATCCGGGTATATGCACGAATGAACGTCTCTTGGGCAGCATCCTCGGCTTCGCCACGATCGTATAAAATCTTAAAGGCGACGGCAAAGACACCATCCTTGTACAGTTCTACCAGCTCAGCAAACGAATCGTGATTCCCCGACCTTAATTCGTCTACTAAACGGGTGGTCAGCCGTTCCATCAATCCACTTCCCCTCTCCGCAACCTATGCGGTCAATACAGTATACGT
This sequence comes from Exiguobacterium sp. SH5S13, assembly GCF_004337085.1. Classification (NCBI taxonomy): domain Bacteria; kingdom Bacillati; phylum Bacillota; class Bacilli; order Caryophanales; genus Exiguobacterium; species Exiguobacterium sp. SH5S13. Next base: position 88,189 of record NZ_SJUS01000008.1, read on the forward strand.
TCAGTTGTCTGATCAGGTTTCACATCACACAAAAAAAGTTTCCAAACCCATTGTAGCAAACGGATTTGGAAACTGTAAGGCGATTAGACTGTTTTGCTTTCCAGTAACAGGTTTTCTTTGGATTTCAAAATCGTTTCGCATAAACTGAAGGCGAGTTGAACGGTTGTATCCTCTTGGTCAAGTGCAGGGTTCAATTCGACGAGCTCGATCGCAATCAACTCGTCGGCTTTCATCGCTTCCGCCAAAATTGCTTTCCCTTCCTCTGCCGTCAACCCGCCATCGACCGGGGTTCCTGTTCCAGGGACGAGTTGAGCGTCCAAACTGTCCATGTCAAAGCTGAGATAGAAGCGATCGACACGATTACGTAAATACTCGATCGTTTCAGCCATGATTGTCTCGACGCCACGCGTCCGAACTTCTTCGACCGTCACGACCTTGATCCCAAGCCGCTTAATCTCTCGCATCTCTCCCTCATCAATATCACGTAAAGCGATGTAAACTAGATGTTCTGGCGCAAGCTTTGGTTCACGCCCTCCGACTTCCGTCAATCGGATGTCACCTAGTCCCATCGCAGCGGCAAGCGGCATCCCGTGAATATTGCCTGACGGTGATGTTTCCCCCGTATTCAAATCAGCATGGGCATCGACCCAAATCACGCCGTACGGTCCGGTTTTGGCGAGCCCAGCTAGTGTACCGATTGCCATGCTGTGATCGCCCCCAACGATCAACGGGAATCGATTCGCTCGGACATCGGCAGCAACGACGTCTGCCAGCTCATTGACCGTATACAAGACGCCGTCTACACGCTTTAAATGTTCTTCATTCACTTGAATTTCTGACTCTGGCAAGACGCGAATCGTTTGTTGTAGCGTCCCTTTTGGCAGTAATGCCTCAATTCCGAGTGTTCGCAATTTAGTTGGACCTTGATCGACTCCGTGTTTCCCCTGTCCGTAACGGAGTGGTACTTCAATATATGACCATTGCATAGCCATTCCCCCTTGAGCAATTGATACCTACATTGTAAACGCTACCAAATGTGTGGTTCAACTTCACACACCGGTGAATAAACATACAAAAAGGCAGCCTGAATGGTGGCAGGCTGCCTTTCTCTGTACTCTTAAGTGAATGGTTTCATGGATTTACGCAAAAAAAAACTTAAGTCGTAAGTAACTTAAGAAAAAAACAAATGGTGGAGCCTAGCGGGATTGAACCGCTGACCTCCTGCGTGCAAGGCAGGCGCTCTCCCAGCTGAGCTAAGGCCCCGTTACAGGGAATAAATATGGAGCGGAAGACGGGATTCGAACCCGCGACCCCGACCTTGGCAAGGTCGTATTCTACCACTGAACTACTTCCGCGAAAAAAATGGTGAGCCATGCAGGGCTCGAACCTGCGACCCTCTGATTAAAAGTCAGATGCTCTACCAACTGAGCTAATGGCTCAAACCTGGTGGGGGGGGGCGGATTCGAACCGCCGAACCCGAGGGAGCGGATTTACAGTCCGCCGCGTTTAGCCACTTCGCTACCCCCCCAAGGAGTGCCGGCGAAAGGATTTGAACCCTCGACCCTCTGATTACAAGTCAGATGCTCTACCAACTGAGCTACACCGGCATATATGGTTTGATTGGTTAATTAAAATGGTGGAGGATGACGGGATCGAACCGCCGACCCCCTGCTTGTAAGGCAGGTGCTCTCCCAGCTGAGCTAATCCTCCAAAATGGTGACCCGTACGGGAATCGAACCCGTGTTACCGCCGTGAAAGGGCGGTGTCTTAACCGCTTGACCAACGGGCCTTATTGGCTCCGCAAGTAGGATTTGAACCTACGACCTACCGGTTAACAGCCGGTTGCTCTACCACTGAGCTATTGCGGAACGATCTTGCCTGGCAACGTCCTATCCTCACAGGGGGAGACCCCCAACTACTTTCGGCGCTGAAGCGCTTAACTTCCGTGTTCGGCATGGGAACGGGTGTGGCCGCTTCGCTATCGCCACCAGACAAGGGAATTGTTCCCTGA
>NZ_SJUS01000090.1:0-273 GCF_004337085.1 Exiguobacterium sp. SH5S13
GTGAGTGAACATTCGTGACACGCAATCGATTATCCAGGAATTCTAACTCGTTCATGGGAATCAATCCTTTTTGATTTTATTCCCATAATGTCAGCATCACTACCTCACCAACATTGCGTAAGAACCACATTTGTATTGCAAAATACATCAAAGAAGGTACAACCAATTGCGAGGTTCTGTTCGATGAGATTCAAAAGCTAGGCTATGAAGGGAAAATGACGATTCTGAGAGAGTACGTGAGACCTTACAGACTTCAGCCTAAAAAGCAGGCTA
>NZ_SJUS01000091.1:0-254 GCF_004337085.1 Exiguobacterium sp. SH5S13
CGTTCGGATTCGACTCGAGCTGCCTGATTTGATGTTCGTTGAAGATGATTTTACTCATGGATGCGTTCCCCCGTCTGAATGAATAGGTTCATTATATCGATTCGACCGCACACAAAAAACCCTGAATTGAACTGCCCCATAAAAGTTGGACATAAAAATCCAACTTTTATGGGGTGTTTTTATGGTCAAATTTACGAAGGCTTTCAAAATTCATGTGGCCGAACGCTACTTGACGGGCAAAGACGGATGCACAA
>NZ_SJUS01000092.1:0-253 GCF_004337085.1 Exiguobacterium sp. SH5S13
CGTTCGGATTCGACTCGAGCTGCCTGATTTGATGTTCGTTGAAGATGATTTTACTCATGGATGCGTTCCCCCGTCTGAATGAATAGGTTCATTATATCGATTCGACCGCACACAAAAAACCCTGAATTGAACTGAACCAAAAAAGTTAGACACTAAATAATTTGTCAGGCGACTTCGAGAACCTGGGTCCGGTATTCCACCGGGCTCAGGTTTTTTAGTCGTTTCTTGATGCGACGATGATTGTAGTACTCGA
>NZ_SJUS01000093.1:0-246 GCF_004337085.1 Exiguobacterium sp. SH5S13
CGGGATATGATCCTAAGACAATCCGAAAGTATTTGAAGATGGAAAGTGCACCTACGAAAGTGAAGCGGAAAAAGAGGAAAGGAAAACTCGAACCCTACAAAGACTACATAAACGAACGTATCAAAGAAGGTACAACCAATTGCGAGGTTCTGTTCGATGAGATTCAAAAGCTAGGCTATGAAGGGAAAATGACGATTCTGAGAGAGTACGTGAGACCTTACAGACTTCAGCCTAAAAAGCAGGCTA
>NZ_SJUS01000094.1:0-231 GCF_004337085.1 Exiguobacterium sp. SH5S13
ACTTGCTCAGGATTCGGGTACTTTGTCGCAATCCTGAGCCGAGCCCTGCTCATTGATATTGCAAAAAAATGAGCGACCAACTTCAGACGGTCGCTCATCATCGTTCACCAACATTGCGTAAGAACCATAGGAGTGCAGAAGTGTGCAACGGAAACGTACACAACTCTGCACTCCTATTTTAGAAAAGAAAAAGGACTTGCCAGCAACCACAATCTCACCCTAACGTTTAAG
>NZ_SJUS01000095.1:0-229 GCF_004337085.1 Exiguobacterium sp. SH5S13
TTGCTCAGGATTCGGGTACTTTGTCGCAATCCTGAGCCGAGCCCTGCTCATTGATATTGCAAAAAAATGAGCGACCAACTTCAGACGGTCGCTCATCATCGTTCACCAACATTGCGTAAGAACCACAAATGTGCACAATAATGCAACGAAAAGTACAGAACTTTGCCAGCTGGGTTTTAGTGTTTCGACAACGCATGCGTGACACGATAACTGTCACCTGTGAAGTTTA
>NZ_SJUS01000096.1:0-222 GCF_004337085.1 Exiguobacterium sp. SH5S13
TTTCGATACGTTTTAAGTTATACTCACGATCGCACTCCATGTGAGTGCGTGGATTGAAATCGCATATCACGTTCAAACCGTAGCAACGAGTTACGATCGCACTCCATGTGAGTGCGTGGATTGAAATCATGACTCAAAGCCTTTAAAGGCTCTATCAGAAATCGCACTCCATGTGAGTGCGTGGATTGAAATTTTATTTTCGATACGTTTTAAGTTATACTC
>NZ_SJUS01000009.1:0-86693 GCF_004337085.1 Exiguobacterium sp. SH5S13
CATCACCCTCTCAAAAGAAAAAACAGGATAAGGGCAAGGAAAAAGAGCGATTGTCCCGACTTGAGTCGGTCCAATCGCCCTTTTTTCTGTTCACGCTCGGATAGAGCGGAGGTTTTTCAGTGCCCTCAATCTATCCTGAGGGCGCTTTTTGCGTTCTAATGCGATGAAGTCGAACGTACTCCCGTTCGTGTCTTGTTGAAACGAAGCCACTTGTCGAAACCCGCAAGCTTCATACACGCGAATCGCCCGCGCGTTGAACGTGGCAACCGACAAGGTGATACGATTTGGGTCGAACGTAGATTCGATGAAATCAAGAATCGAGGTGACGAACGCTCGTCCGGTCCCATTTCCGGTCAGACCTGGCTTCATGCCTAAACCGAGGTCAATCGTATCGGCGTCTGTTTGATGCACGCTAACAAAACCGACCAGTTCGCCATCGTTCGTGATGGCGAATACCGATTGCCCTCGTTGTTCGGTGTCTAAAAACTCAGCCAAGTCGTCTTCGTCAGCCTCCATATCGTAAAAAGCATACTTTCCTTCGTAATGCCAACTGAAGGCGATCATTTCGGCCTGCGCTTGTGTCATCAAAGCGAACTTATATGTCATAGTGATTTCCTCGTTTCAAAAGGATGGATAGGTGCTACACTTTCGATAGTACCATCAATTCAAGAAGTGAGGTGACCACATGGGAATCAAACTAGATATGGTCGGCATCGTCGTCGAGGATATGAAGCGAGCGCTCGACTTCTATCGGCTGCTCGGACTGTCGATTCCAGCATCAATGAACGGGGAAGCGCACGTTGAAGTTGACGAAGGCGGCGTCCGGCTCGTCTTTGACACAGTCGAGGTGGCGGAGTCGGTGTATGGGGAATGGAAACCGGCATCGGGGCATCGGGTCGAGCTCGCTTTCCTGTGCGACAGCCGTGAAGCGCTCGATACACTGTTTGAAGCTATCTTCAAACAAGGATACGTGATTCATCGTGAGCCGTGGGACGCGTTTTGGGGACAACGTTACGCCATCGTCGTCGATCCGGACGGGAACCTCATCAGCCTATTCGCGTCATGACAAAACCCTCGCCTGGACTTGGCGAGGGTTTATTCGTCTCGGGTTTCGCCCCAAGAGCAGAGCGCCTTCATCGCTGGTTGCAGGCTAAACGCCTCCTCGGTGAGGGAGTATTCGACGTGGAGCTGTTTGTCGGTCGAATAGTCGTCGCGTCGGACCATGCCGAGCTGTTCGAGTTCGCGCAGTTGGTCGGTCAACACTTTGCGGCTGACGTCGGGGATGGCGCGCTGAATCTCCGAGAAGCGGCGCGGGCCGGTCTCGAGCGTGCAGTACACTTGTGGACGCCATTTACCGCCGATGATGTCGAGCGCCTTGTTGACGGGGAACGGGGTCGTCATGTTCAGTTCGCCTCGCTTTCGGGTAGTTACTTCAATGTGCGTACTTTTTTTCTTGCTACGATGAAGGTATCTTATCGTTATCGACCCAAATGAGCAACCAAAAAGGAGCGGATCAATTTGACTTATCCACGTACATTCTCACATATCGGGCTATCAGTCCCCAGTGTGACGGAAGCAGTGAAATTTTATGAAAACGTGATGGGCTGGTACACGATCATGCAACCGTCGGACGTCGTTGAGGATGACTCACCGATCGGCGTCATGTGCACCGACGTGTTCGGCCCGGGCTGGGGCAAGTTCCGCATCGCCCACATGTCGACCGGTGACAAGATCGGCATCGAGCTGTTCGAGTTCCCTAACAACGAGAAACCGGAGAATAATTTTGAGTTTTGGAAAACAGGCATCTTCCACTATTGCGTCCAAGACCCAGACATCGAAGGGCTCGTCGAGAAGATTGTCGCCCACGGTGGCAAACAACGGATGCCGATCCGCGAGTATTACCCGGGCGATAAGCCGTACCGGATGGTGTACTGTGAAGATCCGTTCGGCAACCTCGTCGAGATCTACTCGCATTCGTATGAACTGACATATTCGGAAGGAGCGTACTAATCATGAAAGCATGGCTACTTGAACAACCTGGCCTAGATAATATGAACCTCGGGGACATCGAACGACCGACCCCGGGAGCGGGCGAACTGCTCATCAAAGTCGAAGCGGTCGCCTTGAACCCGGTCGACTATAAAGTCGGCACGAACGGCAACCCGAACTGGGCATACCCGCACATCCTCGGCGTCGACCTCGTCGGCGAAGTCGTCGAAGTCGGCTCGAGCATCGCCAACATCATCACCGGCTCACGCGTCGCCGTCCATACGAGTCTCGCGAACAACGGAGGCTTCGCCGAGTACGCTGTCGTCGACGCCCGTGCTTGTGCCGTCGTACCGCAAGACGTTAGCGACGAAGCGGCAGCAGCCATCCTCTGTGCTGGCATGACGGCGTATGAAGCGGTCATGCAGAAGCTGAACACGCGCGACAAAGAGACGATTCTCGTCCACGCCGGAGCGGGCGGGGTCGGCGGCTACGCGATTCAGCTCGCGAAAAAGCTCGGTCTCAAAGTATTCACGACGGCATCGCCGGAAAACTTTGATTGGGTCACATCACTCGGTGCCGACGTCGCAATCGACTACAACGTCGAGGACGTGACGGAACGAATCATGGAACTGACGGACGGCCGTGGTGTCGATCTGATTTTGAACACGGTCGGCCGCGACGTGGCGACAGCCGATCTCGATCGCCTCGCCTTCAGCGGACAGCTCGCTCATATCGCCGGTCCGCCTGACATGTCGAACATGAAAGGGTTCACGCTGTCACCATCGATCCATGAAGTCGCCCTCGGTGCGGCCCATGCGAGCGAAGACGAGCGCGCGATTCGCAACTTGGCGTATATGGCCGAGGAATTGATGAAACTGCTCGAAACGGGTGAACTGAACGACCTCGTCACCGACGTGTTGCCGTTCGACCGCTTGAAAGACGGACTCGAACAGCTCCAGACGCGGAAAGTACGCGGCAAGTTGATTGTCCGCGTACGCGACTAAATCTTGGCCTCTTGTCTCGTGGCAAGGGGCTTCTTTTGGAGGGGATGGCATGGATTTACGGACGTCGTATCAACAGACGACGCATCAACTGAGCGGGCACGGGAAACGGAACGTCGGCGTCTTACAGCGCGCGTTTGAGCAAGCCGACCCGGAGCAAACGAGCGACCATTATGGGACGGGCGAGGTCATCGAACAATTCGAACAAAAGCTCGCCACGCGGCTCGGGACGGAAGCCGCCGTTTTCTTTCCGAGCGGCACGATGGCACAACAGATCGCCTTACGCATCTGGTCGGACGAGACAGGGAATCGAAGCGTCGCCTATCACCCGCTCTGTCACTTGGAGATTCATGAACAAGACGGACTGAGACAGCTGCATCACCTCGAGCCGCTTTTGATCGGGGGCACGGACCGCTTGATGACGCTTGAAGAAGTGGAGGCGTTACCGGACGTCGCTTGCCTGTTGGTCGAGTTGCCGCAACGTGAGCTCGGCGGCTATTTGCCGCCGTTTGATGAGCTTGAAGCGATCAGAAGGCACTGCCGGGAGCGGGGGGTTCATCTGCATCTCGATGGGGCGCGCCTGTTCGAGACGTTGCCATATTATGAGAAGACGGCCGAAGAAGTGTGCGCCTTGTTCGATAGCGTCTACGTCTCGTTCTACAAAGGGATCGGCGGTGTCGCCGGGGCGATTTTGGCCGGACCGAAAGCGTTCTGTGACGAGGCAAGAATCTGGAAACGGCGCTATGGCGGCGACTTGATCGGCTTATACCCGTACATCATCCCGGCCGACTACTACTATGAGCTCAGGAAAGACCGAATGGGAACGTACTACGAACATGCCAAAGCGCTCGCAACCCGGTTCAATGCGCTCGACGGTGTCTGGACGACGCCGGATGTGCCGGTGACGAACATGTTCCATCTTCACATGAACGGGGACGCAGAAACCGTCTCGAATTGGATTAAACGTGTTCAAACGGAGACAGGCATCGGCATCACTGGGTACGTCGTGCCACATGACGGCTATTGTTCGACCGAGATCAGTGTCGGGGATGCATTTTTAGATATCGATACGTCTCGGCTCGACAAGTTGTTCGAGGTACTCTCCCATCAACAATAACAAAAGCCCTGAAGAAACAATCGTTTCGACAGGGCTTTTGTTGAGGAACGATGCTTATGCAGCCTCAAGTTTGGATGCGTTTTTTCGTAGTGAAAGGTGTTTGACCGACAGTGTGATGAGCCATTGGATCGTCTTCGCTTGGACGAATACGAGCGGTGACAAGATGACGTAGTGCATCAGGCTGTGCGCTGTGATGAAGTCGTTTTGAACGAGTCCCCAGTGGACGAAGAACATGCCGAGGACGACGTAGGCGACACCTGGGCAGATGAGGCCGAAGCTCGCCGCGCCATCAGGCTGTTCGTTGAAATAGTCTAGACGACGCAATACACGGAATCCGATCAAGCCGACGGCAGTGCTCGCCATGAACAGGAAGCCGAGTACGACGAACAGTAGCGCCGTGTTGACATGTGTCTCGAGTAGCCGGTGCGACACCATCGAATAGATTCGAACGAACGTGATTCCAGTGAGCGTGAAGATCGGAATCAGTAACCAGACGGTCGGTGCGCCAGGTTTGGCCAGACCTTTCGCCAATACGGCACGTAAACTCATACCGCCGAAGAAGAGGAGGATACCGCTGACGAGCGCTAAGAACAAGAGGGAGGCGACCGTCGATGTGACATAGACCCATGGTGTCGTCGACATCGCGGCAGGGCTCGCTAAACCGACAGCGACCATGACAAACGCGAACGCTCCTAAAAATTGTCCGAATTGATTCAAGTTGTCGACCGGAAATTTACCGTTCGCCATAACGTTGGAGATGTACTGAACATAAAGCACGAGCGCGTAGACACCGATTGCCAAGAATGCGAGCAAGGCGAACGGGAAGAGTGATTGGACGTTGGCCCATAGTCCAGGGACGAACAAGGCGCCGAGAATGAACACGACATTGACGCTCATCGCGTATGTAAGCGGTTCGGCCATGACCGCCACTTCACCCGGAGTGCCTTTGAGAGCCTGATAAGCCGACGTTCGCTTGTACGTGTGGAACGAGCGGACGTTCCAAATGAGCAGGCGGAAATGGTTCACCGCGAGCGCCAAGATGATGAAGGAGACAGCGACAACGAGAATTTGCGCAGTTCCTCCTTTCTCAAACGTGGCCCGCAAATGATCGAAATGGGGGAGTGGTGAATCCGGATGCGGAATCAAAAACATGAAATACATAAAGAACGAGACGGCGAGCCCGCCGTTACCGAGTGCTGATAAGAAGTAGAGCGGATGATAAGGTCGTTGTGTCATTGTGAAAAAGTCCTCCTAAAAAAATCAGATAACCAATTTATACCCCCTATGGTATAATGGAGTCAATACTTTCCTCGTCAAATGAGGGGAATCCCCTATGCCGTTTTGATGAGGAAATCATGTCGGGCGAAGTGATTTAACTCACAGGTTGGCCTGGGAAAACAACTGGGGGACTTCATGACTAGATGACGACGATCATAGTTGCGTCCTATAGTCCGGGAGAAATTGAGGGACTTCCCCTATATAAGTTGTATGCGCTTTCAACTATGCTGAAGGCGTGGGTAAGTTCACTTAATTGACATAATTTTGTCGGTCATCTACGGAAACGAAAGGGGAATTGCTTTATGCGTACTCATTATCGAGTTGTCATCGTCGGAGCCGGCACCGGAGGGATTAGCGTCGCTGCTCGCCTGCTTCGTGAAAAACATCATTTAGCCGATGAGGTTTTGCTGATCGACCCTGAAGAGAAACACTACTATCAACCACTTTGGACGCTTGTCGGAGCCGGTGCCGCGAAAAAAGAAGAGTCGGAGCGAGACATGGCGACACTCATCCCAAAAGGTGCGAAATGGCTTCAGGACAAGGTAGTCAGCTTCGATCCGGAAGCCAATCAAGTCGAGACGGCTGTCAACGGGACGATTTATTACGACTACTTGGTCGTCGCGTCGGGGATTGAGATCGATTGGGGTCGGATCAAAGGGTTGGAAGCAGCGCTTGGGACGAAACAAGTATGTAGCAACTACTCGTATCAACACGTCGACTACACGTGGGATACCCTTAGGGGTTTTGAGGGCGGTACCGCGTTGTTCACGCACCCAGCATCACCTGTGAAGTGTGGCGGGGCCCCGCAAAAAATTATGTATATGGCGGAAGACTACTTTGTGAAAACAGGTGTCCGCGATAACAGTAAAATCGTCTTCGGATCGGCCAATCCGGCTATCTTTGACGTTGCCAAATATCGGACGGCGCTCGAAAAAGTACTCGAACGAAAACGGATTGACACACATTTCCGTGTCAATTTAATTGAGATTAAAGCAGACGACAAAGTCGCTGTCTTTGAACAGTTAGATAGCGGGGAAACGTTCGAGGTGCGCTATGACATGATTCACGTCACGCCACCGATGCAAGCACCGGCATTCATTCGAGAAAGCAAACTTGCCGATGCGGGCGGATGGGTCGATGTCGATATGTACACGCTTCAACATAAACAGTATAAAAACGTCTTCGGACTCGGCGACTGCACGAATTTACCGACGTCGAAGACCGGGGCCGCGATTCGGAAACAAGCACCCGTCGTCGCTAAAAATGTGGGTGACCTCATGTATGGCCAAGTCCCGGTCGCGTCGTATGACGGCTACTCGTCTTGCCCGATCGTCACAGGCTACAACAAACTCATCTTGGCCGAGTTCGATTACGAGAAAGTACCACAAGAGTCGATGCCGTTCAATCAAGCGAAAGAACGCCACAGCATGTACATCTTGAAAAAAGACTTTCTTCCAGTCATGTATTGGAACGGGATGTTGAAAGGGACGATGTGAGAAAGGGGGAGAAGACGATGGAACGTACAACAACGAAAGAACAGACATTAGAATCTGTGTTGACGCGGCCGGACGTCGAGCAAGCGCTCGTCTCCCTCGTCGAACGATTGCCCGAGATTGAGAAGTCGCTTCGCCGCCTCGAAGACGCCGTCGATTTCGGGATGGCGACGATGAACGACCAGCAAGTGAGACAAAAAGTCGATACGCTCCTCGACTCATCGAATTTACAGGTCGAGACGCTCGAGGCGGCGGTCAAGCTCGCCGAGAAGTTGCCGATGTTGCTCCAGGTGACGAACCAGCTTGAACAGGTGCTCGCTTTCGCACAAGACGTCTACGGGGACGAGCAGACACGAGAACTGATCGGTCAACGGGTCGATGAATATGTCGCACCGGTAAAAGAGAAAGCCGACGCCACGCGCACGATGCTCACCGAAATCCGGGCACGGGCTGAACGCGACGACCGCAACATCACGTTGTTCTCGCTCGTTCGTTGGCTGAAAGAGCCATCGGTCCAGCACGGCCTCAAGTATATGCAGGCGACGGTCGAAGTATTGTCCGAACAAACAAAAAAATAATGAACCGGTCCGGACGTGAATGCATCACGTCCGGTTTTTGTATGCTCAAATAGTTGGCAATGATTACCCACGGGGGTATGATGGAGAAAATGAGAAAGCAGACAGAAAGGAGGGGGCGGATTGGCACTTCAAGATTTTGAACGCCAGATTTTAAATGTCTTAAAAGACGCGGTCATCGTGATGGACCATGATCGAAACATCATCACGATGAACGAGGCGGCCGAACAATTGACCGGGTGGCGGCTAGGAGAACCTGTCCCGTACTGTTCATTTTGTCAACGACGTGAAATCGGTCCGGACGAAGATCGATGCTACTTGATCCAACATGAGCGCTCCCCGTACTTCACGTCAGAGATGCCGACATATTCGGGAAAGATGGTCGACGTGGAGATGAATACGGCGCGAATCTTGAACGATCCGCTATCGGGTGCGACGTACTATTTGCTCGTGCTTCGCGATTTTACGGAACGCAAGCGCCGGGAAGCGCATGCGCTCCGCGAACAGATGGTGCGGGAATTGATTCGAGCCCGGGAGGAAGAGCACGAACGGCTCGCCCAAGAACTCCACGACGGGGTCGGTCAATCGTTGTTCAGCATCGCCCTCGCCCTCGGTGCGCTCCAGTCCGATGTATCCGACCCAGACAAGAAAGACTACATCGAATCCGTACTCGCCGAAGTGGGCCGACTGATCGACAACGTGCGCGGCTATTCGAAACAACTGCGCCCGATCGAGCTGGATCAATTCGGGATCGGTTCGGCGTTGAACGTGTTAGTTGACAGTTTTGCCACCAGATACCCGCTCGTCACGTTTCGGACCGACATTCGTTTAGCTGACCGCTATGAGCGCGTCATCGAAATCAACGTGTATCGCATCGTCCAAGAGGCGCTCGTCAATAGCATGAAGTATGCACAGGCGAGTACGATCGACTGCCGCATCGTCGAGCATGACGGACAAATCGATGTGCTGTTTAAAGATGACGGGAACGGGTTCGATCAACAAAGAGTGGCGAAAGGATTAGGGCTTCGTCATATGGAAGAACGGGCGAAAACGATTCACGGTACGTTTACACTCGAATCAGTCATCGGACAAGGCACTGAAATTTCAGTGTCCGTTCCGATTGAGCGAGGTCGCTATGACACCGATTGATGTGCTGATTGTCGATGACCACGAACTCGTCCGGCGTGGATTGAAGTTGATGTTTCGTCCCTATAAAGACATCAACGTTGTCGGGGAAGCGGCCGAAGGGACGACGGCCATCCAGGAAGCGATGCGGACGATACCGGACGTGATCTTGCTCGACATCACGATGCCGAACGGACTCGACGGATTTATGACGGCAAAAGCGTTAGCGCAAGAAGTACCGGCCGCCAAAGTCATCCTGCTCACGATGCACGATGAGGAACTTTACATCAAACGCGCGCTCGAGCTCGGTGTGCCCGGCTATTTATCCAAAAATAGTGATCCGGCCCAGCTCGTCGACGGCATCAAGCAAGTGATGGAAGGGAAGCGTTACTATGCGACGTCTCTGTCGGAAGCGTTTATCGAGAAAGCGGCATCGCAAAAGACAGAGTCGGTGCTGACGCGGCGTGAGTCGGAAATTGTACGTTTGACGACGCTCGGTTACGGCAATATCGAGATTGGAGAGAAACTCGGCATCAGTCCGAAGACGGTCGAGAACCATAAAGGCCGCGTCATGCAGAAACTTCAAATCAAGCATCGACACGAGCTCGTCCAGTTCGCGTTGAAAAATCGGTTGATCGACTACGACGGCTAGAAAGAGGGGAAGTTATGAAACTAGATTTAGAGAAGACGGTCGATTCACAGTACATTCAACAACACCTCGCCAACGAGCGGACGTTCCTCGCCTGGATCCGGACGGCCATCACCGTCATCGGGATCGGCTTCCTCGTGACGAACTTTCATTACTATCGAAGTGAGAACTTGAGCGGGGCCGAGCATCAACTGATCACGGCGATCGGCATCTTGTCGATCATCTTCGGTATCGCGACGATCCTCGTCGGGACACGGTCGTACTTGAAGAAAGTGCACACGATCAACTCGCAGCAGTTCAAGTCGGCGAAGATGAGCCTCGTCGCGCTCGCCATCGGGATGGTGTTCATCTTCACGCTCATCTTGATCGTCAGTTATTTTCTGTTTTAACAAAAAAACCGCCCGCATCTCAACCGAGATGCGGGCGGTTTTGGTTATCTCGAGACGAGGGCGTTGAGACGATCGAGTTGTGACGTGAAGCCTTCGATGTGCGATTTGACCGTTCCCATTTGACAGACCCCTCTCTAGAGAAAGTACGGTACACCGACTTGAAACGATGTAGTCCTTATTCCCGAATTGAGCATCCTTCCAACCTGGTCAGTCAAACAACAAATCGAGCACCGTCTCGCCGATCGGACGTTCTTTCCCTTCGTACGGGAAGGAATGGATATGGATGGCCGGGTTGAAGTTCAATTCGATGATGCCGTAGTCATTTTCTGCGTCAAGTGACGGGATCATCATATCGACGCCGCAAATCGTGGCACCGATCGCTTTCGCCGAATCGACCGCGACCTGTTTATAAAAGTCAGAGATTTGGTCCGTATAGTCGATGCTGTCGCCACCTGTGCTAATGTTCGAGTTCTCGCGCAAGAAGACACGTTCGCCGTCAGCGAGGACGCTGTCAGGAGTTTTGCCTTGCGGACGCAGGAACGATACGACGATGTCGTCGATCTCGATTTTCTCGAGCGGTGTCTTATAGCCTTTGCCGCGGAGCGGATCCTCATTTTTCTTCGCAACGAGCTCACGGATCGTCGAGACACCGTCCCCGGTCACATTCGCCGGGACGCGGTGCAAGATGCCGGCGACTTTATCACCGATGACGAGGAAACGATATTCTTTCCCCGGTAAAAACGTCTCGAGCAAGACGACGTCGTCGAACGTGTTGGCATGACGGAACGCCTCGAGCGCCTCGTCGAGCGTCGTCCCGTCTTTGAAGATGTGGATGCCGATCCCGAAGTTCGTCGATTTCGGCTTCAGGACGATCGGCTGAGCGGAAAACGCGGACCAGACGTTACGCAAGTCGTCTTCACTGCGCAACTCGACACCCCCAGGGACGTGGATGCCGTGTTCGGCGAGCACATGTTTTGTCACCGTCTTGTTTTCCATCATCAGCACCGACACGTAGTTATCTTTCGACGTTTTCGTCGCTTGTCTGACGTACTCGACCCGATTGCCGTGACGAAGACGGATGAATTGGTCGTCCCGGTCGACGACATCGACCGCGTAACCTCGTTTTAAGGCCGACTTCATCAAAATTTGCGTCGACAGTTCCATGTCCGTATAGCCGTGCATCCGGAACCGGTTGGCGAACGCATCTTCATAATACGTCTCGGCTTGGCGGAGTGACCAGGTCGTATAGCCTTCGTCGGTCATGACTTTTGTCAGCCGGGCCGAGTAGGTCGCTTCGACGTTGTTAATCCGTTCCCGGACGGACGCGAAGACGTCAGCAAAACCGAGGTCGTGTTGCGCGTTGAACGACTCGATGTCAGCGACGAGATCACGGGCGAACGTTTGCAGAGCGACCGGCTCGCCATCACGTTCGAGGACGAGTGACGGCGATAGGCCCTCTTTGGCGACGAGCTGTTGGTTACGGAACGCCTCGGCTTGCCAGTCCGCAAAGTCAGTCTCGTCTTTCAACGCTAAATAGAGCAAGAAGACGTGCAGGAATCGCAAATCATCGAGTGCGATACCGGTCTTCTCGAACGGATTGAGGTCGATGTTGCGAATCTCGATATAATCGATGCCGTTCTTCTCGAGCCGGTCGAGGTCATTTCCGCCGCGTGACGTCTTCAGTCGAATCGGCGAGTACAGCTCGTTCGGGTTGGCGATGTCGCCTTTGGCGATCAAACGGCGGACGCTACTCGCATAGTCTGGGAGCGTCGCATAGTTCGGATAGAGCGGTTCGACGTTCGTATAACCGCAGTCACTATTTCGGTACGACAGCGCCGTCGTATTCGAGTAGACGTCCTCGTTCAACGCCTGCATTTGGCTGACGCAACGTTCCTCGTAGCTCGTATGGACGGCAGGCGTTCCGCCGAGCAAGTAGACAGCGAGCCAGCGCAGGCGCAAATAGTTGCGGACGAGCTTCAAATAGAGCTCGTTTTTGAAGCGGTCATATTGCTCGGGAGACCCTTCATATAACGCGGCGATCAACTCGTCCGAGAACGAGAAGTTGAAATGAATCCCGGAGATGAGCTGTTTTTTCGCCCCGTACTTTTGAAGCAGATGTTCACGGTAACGGCCGGCCTCAATACCGGAACTGCCGAAGTCGGCGAGCGGGATGACGCCGCCGTCCGGCAACGGGCACGGCATCGACTGTGGCCAAAGCCGCTCGTCGCCGATATTTAGCGCCGTGATGTCATAAAGCGTCTCTAAAAAGTTATGTGCCGCTTCGACGGTCGGGAACGTCGGCGTGATCAGTTCGATCTGGCTCTCGGAAAAATCGGTCGTAATATACGGGTGCGTCGCTTTGTCACCGAGACGTGACGGATGTTTCGTCACGGCGAGCGTCCCGTCTGTTGTCACACGTAGCATTTCGCGTTCGATGGCGAACCGTCCGCTCGTGAGAAGTTGCTTGGATAATTGCTTAAATCGCTTCTGCAAGTGAAGTCACTTCCTTTTTCTTTAGTCGAACAAATAGTGCCGAGACGAGCCCTTTAACGATGCTCGAGATGGCGATGCTCCACCAGATGGCGTCGATGCCGAGATACGGCTCGAGGAGGATGGCGAGCGGGATCCTAGCGACGGTGAAGACGATAGAGATCATCGCCGGGATCTTCGGTAGCCCGAGTCCTGAGAAATAACCGTTCCCGATCATCTCGAGCGAGGCGAAGATGAGGGAGACGCTGATGATACGTAAATAGCTGGCCCCGATTTCGATCGTAGTCGGATCATCGACGAAGGCGCGGATGAGCACGTCCGGGAAGAAGAGAAATACGAGCGTGATCAGCCCGGTATAGAGCATACCGAGGTGCGTCGTCACGCGATACCCTTCGTGCACCCGTTCAATCTGTCGGGCGCCGATATTTTGGCCGGTATAGCTCGCGATCGCCCCGTTCAGTCCACCGATCATCATGTAGGCGATCGACTCGATCTGTAGGCCGATGCGCTGGGCGGCGATCGCTTCCGTCCCGTAGGATCCGATCATGCGGGCGAGAAGAATGCTGATGACGGTAAAGAGGACGCGTTGGGTCGCCATCGGGAAGCCGAGGCGAACGATCTCTGTATAGTCGGCGCGAACGGGTTCGACCGTCTCGTCCCAGTCAAAGAGCGCGCGAGCCCGATGCCAGAAGAAGCCGAACATGACGGCGTTGGCGACGAGTGTCGCCAGACCGGCCCCGAGCACGCCGAGACCGAGCGGATAGATGAAGAGCGGCGACAAGATCATGTTGAGCGTGACCCCGGTCGCGTTGATCCGCATCGCCGTCGTCGTATTGCCGAAACCGCTGAATATGCGGGCGTACAGCAAGTTGAAGAACGAGAACAATAGCATCGGTGCGCTGACGAGCAAGTAGCTGTAAGCGAGCCGCTCGACGTCAGGGGCGTTCATATTCAAAAAGCCGATCAGCGTCTGACCAAAGGCGACGAGGAGCGTCAAGAAGAACAGGCCGAGGACGAGGTTACCTCGTTTTCCGGCCTTGACGTAGCGTTGGATCAACTGTTGGTCCCGCCTGCCGACGGCTTGCGACACTTTGATGCCGGCGCCGACGACAAGTAACGACTGAATCGCCTGGCCAAGCATAATATAAAAACTGGCCGCACCGATACTGGCGACGGCGTCGCTACCGAGCGCACCGACCCAAAACATATCGACGAGACTATACGTGAACTGTAAGAGCGAACTGCCGACGAGCGGAAGAGCGAGCGCCAAGATGACGCTCTGCACACGTCCGGTCGTCAAATCGACGGTTTTCACAAGACAAGACTCCTTCAACGAATTAGTATATAACCATTTAGTTATATATAAGCACGACGAGACAAAATTGGCAATCAAGACGCCCGACTCGACGAAAAATCGACACAAAAAAAGGGATTCGAGGTGAATTCCTTACGTCGTGTAGACACGGATTCAAGTCGCCATGTAAACGAGCGTCGAGGCGAGCGCGTAAATCGGGTAGGTAGGGAACGCGTCTTCGAACAGCGGATAGATTATCAAGATGACGTCACATGAGCTATATGCCCAAAAAATCTTGAAGCGATGGTGGTAACCACTATACAAAGCGCAGTCACGTTTGAGAGTCACCTGTACAACAAAAGCCGGCGGACTAAATGTCCGTCGGCTTTTGTACGCCAAGTAGCAGTGCGAGTTCATTCGTCCGGTTCGCCATAAGGTCGGCGATCGTGTAGCGGTCGAGCACGTGCAGGAAAGCGAGCATCGCCTCGTTCAAGACGCTCCGGAGGTCACACGCCGGTGCGATGACACAGCGACCTTCGCCGAAGCATTCGACGAGCTCGAGCGGCTCCATCGTCCGGACGACGTCACCGACGTTGATGTCTTCCATTGGGCGGGCGAGCCGGAAACCGCCGCCGCGGCCGCGGACCGATTCAAGATAGCCGTGTTTGCCGAGCTCATAGACGACTTTCATGACGTGGTTCTTTGAGATTTGATATTGGTCAGCCACTTCTTGGATCGTCACGAGACGATGGGAGAAGGTGGCGCTGTACATTAATGTTCGGAGTGCGTAGTCGCACGTTTGCGTGAGCCGCATGATCGTTCACCTCTTATCCGTCCATTGTACAGGACATTCCTCGAAAGCGCGATGTCCGGAGATGTGAAAAAAACGTGGCGAAATCGAGGCGAAAAGTTGAACTTCGTTTTAAACAAGTATTTTATATATTGCTTTTGGCGTGATGAAACTCACATAATAAATGTGTACTTTCAAAAAGGGGGAACTATTTATGTTAGATCAACAAACGATTGAAATTGTCAAAGCGACGGCACCGGTCTTGAAAGACCACGGTGTCGCCATCACAAGTCATTTCTATAAGCGCATGTTCGCAAACAATCCAGAAGTTCGTCAGTTCTTTAACCATACGAACCAACAACGCGGCCGCCAGCCAGAAGCGCTCGCCAACGCCGTCTACGCGGCCGCCGTCCATATCGACCGTCTCGAAGCGATCTTACCGGCGATCCAACCGGCGCTTCATAAACATAAAAGCTTGAACATCCGCCCGGAACACTATCCGATCGTCGGCGCTAACTTGCTCGGCGCAATTCAAGACGTTCTCGGTGAAGCGGCGACGCCTGAGATCATCGAAGCTTGGGCAAAAGCGTACGGTGTCATCGCCGACGTCTTCATCTCGCTCGAGAAACAAATGTACGCCGATGCACCATGGGTCGGCTTCAAGCCGTTCACGGTCGCTGAAGTCATCGAAGACACGCCGGAAGTGAAACGGTTCCGTCTTGTCGCGAACGACGGTGTCGTTGGTGTGGCCATCCCGGGCCAGTACATCTCAGTCCAAGCCCGCATCGAGGGTGAAGATATTTTACATCACCGTCAATACAGCGTCGTCGAGACGACAGAAGACGGCTACTGGATTGCGCCGAAAGCGGAAGGGCTCGTCTCGAACTGGCTTCACGAGCAAATAGTCGGTACAGAGATTCCGATGAGTGCGCCAGCAGGCGAGTTCACGATGGAAGACACGGACCGTCCGCTCACGCTCGTCGCTGGCGGGATCGGTATCACACCGCTGTTCAATATGGCGAAGACGGCGCTCCGTCAAGGTCGCTCGGTCACACTATTACACGCCGTCCGCAGCACGAACCTCCGTCCGCTCGGTGAAGAGCTCGACGAACTCGTGAATGAGGGACTTCAGCTCATCACACACATCGATGAGGTGTCTGGCTGCATGAGCGCGACACAGCTTACAGCACTCGATGTCGACGGTCATGACGTCTATACGTGCGGCCCGACCGCGATGATGGAGACGGTCGTCCAAACGATTCCACAAGCGCGTTACGAGTTCTTCGGTCCATCGGCCGTGCTCGCCAAAGCATAAGAAAAGACGATTGCCGCAGCAACCGTCTTACAACCGCCGATAAGATGTCGGCGGTTTTTTTAGTACGTCAAACTCGCGGCGACGATGATGCCGACGACGAGCGAGGCCGAGAACAGGCTGACACCGACGGCGAGGTTGCCGTTTTCGACTTCTTTCTCCAAGTTCACGCCAGGCGTGAGCACGTACTCGAACGTCCAAAAGGCGAGCACTTGGGCGAGGATCCCGACGAGTCCCCAGATGAAGGCGTCGAGCAGGTTGACGCTGTTCGCCCACACTGTGTAGATGACGATGGCGAGGCCGAGCGCTTTGCCCCAAAGTTTGAGGGCGACGGCGACGTTGCCAGCTTTGATGAGTTTGCGTTCTGAATATTTTGTCGTCAGGGCGAACACGACGAGTCCTGCTAAAATAAGTCCGAACCCGGTACCGAGGTGAGCCAGGAAGCTCAAGATTGAATCGAGCGTGATAAATGTCATGTGTTAATCTCCTTCGTGAGTTGGTGTGCCGATGGCTAGGTAGTAGGACTGGTTGTTCGTGATCATGCTTCCGGCCCGGGCGCCGAGCGCCGACGGGTGGCCGTTCAGACAAAAGCAGCCGATCATGTAGTGCGTCGCAAGCGGACCGTTGACCGTGTTCGTCGTTCGTGTCGGCAGCTCGATGAATTGTTGATACACCGCGGTTTCTGCGGCATATGTCTGCAGCACTTCTTTATGGAACGGGACGCCGTCTTCGGCATACAAAATGACCGAGTCGCCTTCACGTCCGAAGGCCGGTTTTTGCACGTAAGCGCTCTGGCCTAAAAATGGGTCCGCCTCGAGATAAGTCGGTAACAAGTGAGTCTGGATGATGTCGCGCTCCGCTTCGTCAAAATATGTATCCGTCTCATACAGTTCCCAAATGAGCGCTTGGACGCCTTTGGACTGCATGAGAAACGCGGACAGCGGGTTGAGGAGCGACACGTGCTTCGCTTGATTCAACTCGAGCAGCCGGATGCCGATCAAGTCGCCGTTCGGCGCCCGGTCGTCGACCAAGTGCTCGATCGGATACGTCTGGCGGTACAAGACGTCGATCCGTTCGCCCGACGGGGTATAGACGCCGTCCACGTCGACGAGCAACTGATTGAGCGGGACGAACTCTGACGGCAAGTCGAGCGTCTCTTGGAGGAAGCGGGTCGTCCATTTGTCCTCGATGTTGTCGTCGTGTGACGTGAAGACGATTTTTGGTGTCCCGTCGCGATTTAATCGTTGCCACGCCGCGATGACGGCTTTACGGAGTTCGGTCTTCAGCTCGGCTGTCGCGTCCGCGTTCGGGTCGTTCAGCCCGAACTCGGTCGTCACATACCGGTTCACATCGAACAGTTCTTTGATGAACGTCGGCGTGTCGGCGTTGAACTCCATCAGTTTGATCACACCGTCTTTGACAATCCAGTCATACCGGCCGATGATCGTCTCTTGCGGGAGCGCTTTGTCACGCAAGAACGGCAAGCTCGCCTCCGGATAACCGAGCAGACGGAGCGTCTCGTCTGGGAGCGTCCGCAACAATCGATTCGTTTTCCGGAAGATGGTGTCGACGGCGCGCGTCGCTTCCTGGATGCGATCGACCTCGTCTTGCGTGTAGACGAGGCAATCGTAGAGTGCATATTCTTCATCGTTCAAGTCGGGCCAAAAGTAAGGGATTTGGCCGAACAAGTCATGCCGATTCATCCCCCGAAGCCGCCTTTTGAGCCGCTGCCGAGTCCCGAGTTTGACCCTGAATTCGACCGGTTCGGCGTGATGCTGCTCGCGCCACCGTTCGAGCGGTAGTTTTTATAAGCGGACGAGTTTTTTAGCGAACTCTTTGAATTGAACAGACTGCCGAGTAAGAAGAAGCTCCCGAAGTGCGGGGACCGTCTGTCGTCGCAGTAATATGATTCCGTTTCATCGTCCCATTCCCAGTCGTCACACTCATAGCCGGTCGGCTCTTCCGGTAACGTCGCTTGTTGCGTTTCGTCCGTACCACACGCCGCGAGTGACGCTGTCAAGACGGCGGCCGAGAGACCGCTTAAAATCTTCTTGCTTGTTTTCATGTTGTTTCCTCCAGTGTATAGCCAGTCGGGGTGACATAGATGACGTAGACGCCACGGTCCTCGTCCGTCTCGGCCGAGTCGCGCGCATATTCGTTTCCGGCGACGTATAAATACTCGCTACCGAGCATGGCGAGCGCGTCAAGGTGACGGTCGACGAAGTACGCTTCGAGCAGCGGGTTGTCGAACCGGTCGTCGAGCGTACGAATCTCGACTTTGATGTCGTCAGTTGCTTTCTTATCAACAGGTCCTTCCGTGTACCGGTCGACGTAAATCAAGAAATATTGGTCGCCTTCGAGTGCGGACGAGCGTTGTTTGTACGTCATGCCGTCTTTGACGAAAAATTCGCATTCGCGTCTAGCAAGTACTTCATCAAGCCCGAGCGATGTATAATGGTAAAGTGGCTCGAACGAGATCTCATTTTTATAGAGTCGGTATTCTAAAACGATGGAGTCCATAGGTCAGTCCTTTCTTTTTTTCTTTCTATACGGAACCGAACGCAAACTAGTTTCGTAAATCAATTGAGTTGTCTCTAGTATATAGGAGAAAGGGAGTGATTTCAGTGCATATCTTTTTTCGAGTGTGGCGCGGGTTATCGAAATTATCGTTTCTGAACGTCGTGTTGGCATCGCTCGTCATTATTTTGACCGGTACCGTCCTCGGCTACTGGCTCGAGCCGGAGACGTTCCCGTCGATGTTCGATTCGTTCTGGTGGACGATGACGACGCTGACGACGGTCGGTTATGGTGATTTCTTCCCGTCAACGGTTGCCGGGCGTTGGCTCGGCATTTTCCTGTTCCTGTTCGGGATCGGGATTATCGGGGCTTTGATCGGAAAACTCGTTGAGGTCGGTGCGACGTTTCAACGTTTAAAACGGGAGGGAAAGCTAGTGTATCGAGGAGAAGGGCATTACGTCTATATCGGTTGGTCGCCGAAGACGAAGAAAGCGATCGACGAGGTGCTCAGCTATGAGCCGAAGGCGGAGATCGTCTTGATCGACCAATTGAAAGAAGAACCGTACGATCATGACAACGTCCATTTCGTCCACGGTGACCCGTCCGATGAGGCGGTGCTCCTGCAGGCGAACATTTTGAAAGCACGCCGGGTCGCCATCTTCGCGGATGCGCGGATCAGCGAGACGTTGCTCGCCGACGGGAAGTCGCTATTGATCGCGTCAGCCGTCGAGGCGCTGTCGTCGGAACGAAATGTTGACCTACATACGGTCGTCGAAGTATGCGAAGAGCGGAACATTTCAAAGTTCAAACACGTGCGCATCGACGACTTTATATTGGCGAACGATTCGGTGTCGCTCCTCATGGCGAAAGCGACGTTACAGCCGGGCACGACATCGATTTTCCGGCAACTGCTCAGCAAGCAGTCCGGTGGCAACATTCAAGCGCTCGCGCCGAGACCCGAGTGGGCGACGGTCCGGGACGCTGTCGAAAACTTGTTGCGCCAGGGCGTCACGTTGATTGCCGTCAACGACCGTCTCGATTTCGCGACGGCGCTCGACACAACGCTTGAGCCGAACGACACGCTCTACATCGTCTGTCATGACGATGCGTGGGAACGTCTAAAGCAAGGAGGAATTTGATGCATAACGGAACGTTTATCCGCAAGATGACACGTATGCAAAACGTGCAACGATGGGACGAATACGCGCCGCACTATCACGATAACGCGGCGAGCCATAGCTTCCGTGTCGCCGTCTTCAGTTTGATCGCGGCCTATTATGAAGAGAACAACGGACAGGACGTCAACTTGCTCGATGTGCTCGGCAAGGCGCTGTTCCACGATATGAACGAGGTGCAGACCGGCCCGATCATGCACCGGACGAAAAAAGAGCCGACGCTCAAAGAACATATCGAACGGATGGAGCGGACGGCGAGCCTTGGGTTAGTCGACTTGTTGTCACAGTCGCTCCGGCCGCACTTTTATCGTTTTCTCGTCGAGGCGGAGGATGATTCGTTCGAAGGTCGGATTGTCGACGGGATCGATTCGTTCGATGCGATGCTGTTCGTGCGGCGTGAAGTCGCACACGGATCGCCACACTTCGTCGAGAAGCTCAAAGAGATGAAGGCGGTGCTCCGCGACCATCCGCTCGAGTCAGTCCGCTGGCTCTATGAGCAAGTCGAAACGGAGACGGACGTCGCGACGTTCATCGAGAACGTCATGCGGATGGATAGCGTGCGGCGCTGGAAAGGCCGTTTTAACACGATTGACGACAACGACGCCATCCACGGCTTCCGGGCGGCGGCGCTCGGTCTGTTCAGCGGCTTGCTCGAGCGTGAGAAGTACGGGGTCGAGGTCGACGTCGCCGAATTGACGGCGCGCTTGCTCTGTCACGACCTCGTCGAAGGCGTGACCGGGGACGTGCTCGGTCCGGTGAAGCACTCGACGGCCGAGACCGGTGCTGCGTTCGAGGCGTATGAACGGGCCGAGAGCGAGGCGTTATTGTCACTCCTCCCAGAATACATGCAACCAGCGTTCCGGCGCTATATGGCCGATTCGAAAGATGCAACGTACGAAGGGTCGCTCGTCGATATGATGGACAAGCTCGACGCGTTGATCAAGATGAACATGGAGCGGAAGATGAACGGGGCCGAGTATGAAGTCACGTACCGGGAACAGCTCCGGAAAGTCCAGTCGCGCTATGAGAACCCGAGTATGATTTTCTTCCTCGCCTACATTTTGCACGATCTCGATTATGTCACGAGCTAAACGAGTCGCAGACGACCTGTCTGCGGCTTTTTTTATATCATTCATTGACATATATCATTCAACGATATATATTGGGAGTAAGAAGTATATCGATGAATGATATAGGAGGCGAGACGATGCCACGGAACGATACGATCGGGCTCGGGGAGTTGACCGACAGCACATTTTACATCTTGCTCGCGCTGACCGAGCCAAGACACGGGTATTTGATCATGCAGTTCGTCGAAGAGTTGACGAACGGGCGGGTGCAGATCGGTCCGGCGTCGATGTACACGATCATCAAAAAACTCGTGAACGCGTCGCTGATCGAACCGCTCGACGGGGACGGCAAGAAGAAGAGTTACATCATCACGGACATCGGGCGCGAGTTGTTACACGAAGACGTGAAACGACGCCAAGCGATGGTCGACGACGCACGTTTCATTTTTGAAGGGGAGGGCCACAGATGAACCGAAAATATATGGCGAGTTGGGGCCTCGCGTTCGCTGAAGAGCGTGAGATGGAGAAGTTGGGACGAATGGCCGCGAAGGGCTGGCATTTAGAGAAGTTCGCACCGCTCGGCTATACGCTCGTCGAAGGGGAACCGGCGGACGTCCAGTATAGTCTTGATTATCGTAAACGACCGGACGAGGATTATTTCGAGCTGTTCCGCGCGAGCGGCTGGGAACACGTCACGTCAAGCGGGGACGAGATTCACGTGTTCAAAGGTAGTCCGGACGCGCGACCGATTTACTCGGATCGTGAGACGACACACGAGAAATATGCACAAGTCGAAGGGCAGATGGGGAAAGTCGCGCTGGCACTGCTCATCTTATGGGTCGGGCTGTTTATATTGCTTGAACTGGATTGGTCGGGACTCGTCGAGACGGGACTGGTGATGATCCAGTTGCTCGTCACGATCGGACTCGTCTTCACAGGTCTCCCGTATTTAGGCTATCTCGTGAAGCGAAAACGGCTCGATCGCAAAGGATGACTAGGCGGATGGCACAAGCCATCCGTTTTTGTTTTGGTCGACTGAACTATTCGATAAAAAAATAGTTAGGTGCAGAGAACTGTTTTTCGGAAATCCTCTGTTCAACTAAAGTGGAATCGTTCATGATGATTAATGAAAGCGCTTGCATATAATTCGATAGGAGGAAAAACGCATGGTTAAGAGACGAAACGCAGTAGCGGTGACAGCTGGCGTCACGGCGATTGCGCTGCTTGCCGGGCAACCGGTCGCGCAAGCAGCGACACCACAAAACGGAACGATGATGCAGTATTTTGAATGGTACGTCCTGAACGACGGCTTGCATTGGAATCGGTTATCGAACGACTCGCAGAACCTGAAAGATATCGGAGTGACGACGGTGTGGATCCCGCCAGCGTATAAAGGGACGTCGCAAAACGATGTCGGCTACGGGGCGTACGACTTGTATGACCTCGGTGAGTTCAACCAAAAAGGGACCGTCCGGACGAAGTACGGCACGAAAGCGCAGCTCCAATCGGCGATCTCGAACTTGCGTGGTAAAGGTATCGGCGTCTACGGCGATGTCGTCATGAACCATAAGGGCGGCGCCGACTACACCGAGTCCGTCCAAGCGATCGAAGTGAATCCGTCGAACCGTAACCAAGAGACGTCAGGGGAATACGGCATCTCGGCCTGGACCGGCTTCAACTTCGCGGGCCGCAACAATACATACTCGCCGTTCAAATGGCGCTGGTATCACTTTGACGGGACCGACTGGGATCAGTCACGCAGCTTGAGCCGGATCTACAAGTTCAAGAGTACGGGCAAGGCGTGGGACACGGACGTCTCGAATGAGAATGGCAACTACGACTATCTCATGTATGCCGACGTCGACTTCGAGCATCCGGAAGTCCGCCAAGAGATGAAAAACTGGGGCAAATGGTACGCTGACTCGCTCGGACTCGACGGGTTCCGCTTGGACGCGGTCAAGCATATTAGTCACGCGTATTTGCGCGAGTGGGTGACGAGCGTCCGGCAGACGACCGGCAAACAGATGTTCACGGTCGCCGAGTATTGGAAGAACGACCTCGGCGCCATCAACGATTATCTCGCGAAGACCGGGTACACGCACTCTGTCTTCGATGTGCCGCTGCACTATAACTTCCAGGCGGCTGGCAACGGCGGCGGGTTTTACGATATGCGCAACATCTTGAAAGGCACCGTCACCGAGCAGCATCCGACGCTCGCCGTGACGATCGTCGACAACCATGACTCACAACCTGGGCAGTCGCTCGAGTCGACGGTCGCCAACTGGTTCAAACCGCTCGCCTATGCGACGATCATGACGCGCAGCCAAGGTTATCCGACACTCTTCTACGGGGACTACTACGGCACGCAAGGGACGACGAACCGGGAGATCCCGAACATGTCGGCGTCGCTCCGACCGATCATGAAAGCGCGTAAAGACTTCGCCTACGGGACACAGCACGACTATCTCGATCATCAAGACGTCGTCGGTTGGACACGCGAAGGCGTGAGTGACCGGGCCAAGTCGGGTCTCGCGACGATTCTGTCTGACGGTCCGGGCGGCTCGAAATGGATGTACGTCGGCAAGCAGAACGCCGGTGAAGTGTGGAAAGATATGACGAACAACAACACTCGTCTCGTCACAATCAATAGCGACGGCTGGGGGCAGTTCTTCGTCAACGGAGGTTCAGTGTCGATTTACACTCAACAATAACGATTTCGAACAGAGGGACGCCATCCGTAATGGATGATGCCCCTCTGTTTTCATGTTTGCAGTAGACGTTGCACGAGCTTCGTATTCCACATCCCGTATCCGATCAAGGCACCGACGAGATTCAACATGAAATCATCGATATCAAAACTGCCGCGTCGCGTGACGAGCTGGATGAGTTCGAGGCTGAATAATAGCACCGTCATGAATCCGACGAACTTGCCGATTCGATTCACCGATTTTATAAACAGCGGCACATAGATTCCCATCGGCAAGAATAGCAATACGTTACCGCCTAAATTTTTGATTGGGATGTCCGCATTCAAGCTTCCGCTGTTGATTGCTTGAATGTACAAGCAGATTGTTTCGAACGGGGCAAGGGTAACAAACGAAAGTTCGCCATTTCTTCAGGTTCGTCGGCCCCTTGTGCGGGTATCGGATGATAAAGGATGATGATCACGACACCGACTGCCATGGAGGGGAATAACCAACACCACGACGTCTTCCACAAGCTGACGAGACGCATCGTTGACGAGAACCAAGTCATTGTCGTGGAGACGCTGAAGTTGACTCAGGACGCCGGATGGGGCGAGCTTGGTCCATAACCGTGGCTAACAAGAGCGCGGTGTTCCCCAAGCAGCGCCGACTTCAGGTTGCGCTTCAAATAAGTGGTGAGTAGTTCACAAGCGTATACTTTTCTGGTGTAATACATGGTATAATTACCTGGTATTAGTTTAGGTGGGGAAAATAATCATATGGATACTATGAATTCACCTTCACGCACGTCGGTTGTCGGTTTCATTTCATATCATCAATTTAGAAGCGTCGTGAACGCTGTCGAATTCAAGGAGGCTCACATATGAGTAAAGAAAAGATCGCCCAGCTACGTAAACACGTCTCACCTTTTGAAAAGGCAGACGTCAAAGTCAGTGTCCGGCAGATGATCAACACGATCCTGCCGTTCCTCGTCGCCTGGTTCCTCGCGTACCAAGCGCTCGAAGTGTCGGTGTGGCTCACGATCCCGCTCGCGATCATCGCAGCCGGGTTCGTCGTCCGCATGTTTATCATCTTCCATGATTGTACGCACGGTTCGTTCTTCAAAAACAAGAAAGCGAACGCCGTCGTCGGAACGATCATGGGTGTGTTGACGCTGTTCCCGTACGAGAAGTGGAAGCGGGAGCATTCGATCCACCACGCGTCGAGCGGTAACCTCGATAAGCGCGGTGTCGGTGACATTTGGGTCATGACGATCGAGGAATATGTCGAGGCCTCGAAATGGACGCGTCTTCAGTACCGCCTCTATCGCAACCCGCTCGTCATGTTCGGTATCGGACCGTTGTTCTTGATTCTCGTCACGAGCCGGTTTAACCGCAAGGACGCCCGTAAAAAAGAGCGGATGAACACGCATGTCATCAATCTCTCGCTCGTCGTGCTGTACAGTCTGATGATTTATTTGGTCGGCTGGCAGGCGTTCTTGATCATTCAAGGGACGACGATGTTCACGGCCGGTGTCCTCGGGATTTGGCTGTTTTACGTCCAACATACGTTCGAAGACTCGTATTTTGAAGATGAGAGCGAATGGGATTACGTCAAAGCGGCGATCGAAGGCAGTTCGTATTACGAGTTGCCGAAAGTGTTGCAGTGGGTGACAGGCAATATCGGCTTCCACCACGTCCACCACTTGAGCCCGCGCGTTCCGAACTATAACCTCGAAAAAGCGCATACGGCGACGCCGCCGCTACAAAAAGCGACGACGATCGGATTGTTCTCTAGTTTAAAATCGCTTCGTTACAAATTGTACGATGCGAACAATATGACGTTCGTCACGTTCCGCGACATTAAGCATCTGTTGCGTGACCCGAAGACGACTTTATAAAAAATGTCCCGCTGAAGCGCTTCAGCGGGACATTTTTGGTTCACATATTTTAGCGTTTCCAGACCCAGTCGTCACTCTCATACTTTTCAACTAAACGCGCAATCTCATCTCGTTGCGTCGCCGTGAACACGAGCGGCTCGAACGTCAGTTGAAACGCGTCGCGGAACCCGTCCTCGAACGCCACGGCGACTTCGTCAAACGTCACGAAGCGGCCGAGCGTCTCGTTCAAAGCGACCGCTTTGCTGCTGAACCGTGCTTTCGCGTATACTTTCTCGTCTGCTTCCATATTGAAGCAGTCGAACAAGACGTCATCATCGATCGACAGTGGGATCGATCCGTGCTGCAAGACCGCCCCTTGGTGCCGGACTTGAGCGCTGCCCGCCACTTTACGGCCGTCGACGGCGAGTTCGTAGTAAGAAGCGGCGTCGAAACAGACGGCCGACTTCGGTTTCCGCAATACTTCGCGGTCTTCTTCGGTCAACGGTACCGAGAATTCGGCCGGGACACCGAGCGCTCGGTAGCCGCGGCGGACGCCTTCGGTCAACAGGCGATAGCTCTCGATGACGTTCGTCGGGAGTGTCGGCGTCGTTTCGGGCAAGATGACGCTATACGTCAATTCGTCGGCGTGTAAGACGGCCCGGCCCCCAGTCAAGCGACGGACGACGGGGATGCCGTTCGCTGCTAGCGCTTCACGGTCAAGGTCACGCGTCGCCCGTTGGAACCGCCCGACGCTGATCGCGTGCGGGGCCCATGAATAGAAGCGGAGCGTCGGCTTCAGTTCGCCGCGGGCGACCCAACCCGCGACCGCTTCATCGATTGCCATGTTTTCAGCCGGAGCGAGTGATTGTGTCGTTAAAATGTGCCATGTTGTATCAGTCATCGTGTCTCTTCTTTCTCTCAATCGATTGGCAACATCGTATGGCGACGTGCCTTATGGACTTGTTCGTCGGCGTGATATGACGAGCGGACGAGCGGACCGGCCTCGCAATGTGAGAAGCCTTTTGACAAGGCGATTTCTTTCAACTCGGCAAACTCGTCCGGGTGGTAGTAGCGCTCGACGTCGAGGTGCTTCTTTGTCGGCTGCAAGTATTGACCGAGCGTCAAGATATCGACGTCATGGGCCCGAAGGTCGTCCATCGCTTGAATCAATTCTTCTCGTGTCTCGCCAAGACCGAGCATGATCGACGACTTCGTCGGGATGTCCGGATTCAATTCTTTGGAACGTTTTAGGAATTCAAGGGTGCGGTCGTACGTCGCTTTGGCCCGGACTCGCGGCGTCAAGCGGCGCACCGTCTCCAAGTTATGGTTCATGATGTCCGGCCCCGCGTCAATCAACGTCTGGAGTGCCGAGAAGTCGCCCATCATGTCGGACGGCAATACTTCAATCGACGTTTCCGGGTTCATCGCGCGTATAGCGCGGACCGTCTCGGCGAACACGGTCGCCCCGTAATCGTTCAAGTCGTCGCGGGCGACGGCGGTGATGACGACGTGTTTCAAGTTCATGAGCCGAACCGACTCGGCGACGCGTTTTGGCTCTTCCCAGTCGAGTTCGTTCGGTTTACCGGTCGTGACCGCGCAGAAGCGGCAGGCCCGTGTACAGATGCTCCCGAGAATCATGAACGTCGCCGTGCGGCGGATGGCCCAACATTCATGGATGTTCGGGCATTTCGCCTCCTCGCACACCGTGTTCAAATTCTTCTCCCGCATCATCTTTTTAAGGCCGGTATACGTCTCGTTCGTATTCAATTTGATTTTCAGCCATTCTGGCTTTCGTTTCAGTTCTCCTCTTGCCACTTCGGATTCCCCCTTTATCATGTCAACCCCTAACGAAATGAGTTTACCAAAAAACAAATGAAAATCGAACCACTCAAATTATTGGCTTTGCCAATACAGGTGGAACGTGTTCCAAGACAGGTCAAATGTTTCAAAATGGTTACGCTTTCATCAAAGTCATTGTTTCCCATTTTTTGAATTGCTATACTGACGTTGACCACCTGAATAATGACCATATGTAACTGATTCGATCAGGCGTGGGGTGAACGAGCGTTGGTGAGGCAACGCTTATTCCTCCATGCCTTTTCGTTTGTGGTCGGGGGAACTTTCAAAAAGGAGTGAAAACATGAACAAAGTACTGAACTGGACAGTAACACTCGGATTGACGACAGCGTTACTCGGCTCGTCCGTCCCGATGGCAAGCGCGATCGTGGCAGAAGAGACACCGGCGCCATCGATTGAGACACGAGTGAACGCGCAACTCGAGGCGATGACGCTTGAACAGAAACTCGGACAAATGATCATGCCAGACTTCCGACTTTGGAACGGGGCGAATCATACGGCACTCGCGCCAGATGTGGCGCGGGTCATCGACCGGTTTGACCTTGGAGGCGTCATCTTGTTCGCGGAAAACGTGACCGAGACCGAACAGACGACGAAACTCGTCCACGACCTGCAAGAAGTCGTCAAGCAAGACGACAGCAACGACATCCCGCTCTTCATCACGATCGACCAAGAAGGCGGGATCGTGACCCGACTCGGGACCGGCACGAACTTACCGGGGAACATGGCGCTTGGGGCGACGCGGAGCAGCCAATACGCGTATGATGCGGGGAACATCATCGGGTCAGAGTTGAACGCGCTCGGGGTGAACGTCAACTTCGGTCCGGTCTTAGACGTCAACAACAACCCGGCCAACCCGGTCATCGGGGTCCGCTCGTTCTCGAGTGATCCGGAACTCGTCGGTGAACTCGGCTCGGCGCTGACGCAAGGGATTCAAGACCAAGGCGTTGCCGCGACGGCGAAACATTTCCCGGGACACGGCGACACGGCCGTCGACTCGCACTACGGCTTGCCGATCGTCGATAAGTCACTCGAAGACTTGCGCGGGCTCGAGCTGTTGCCGTTCAAGCGGGCCATCACGGAAGGCATCGATATGATCATGACGGCCCATATCGGGATGCCACAAATCGAGGATGAGGTCGTCAACTCACCGCGCGGCACGTTCCCGCTCCCGGCGACGCTCTCTGACGACGTCATCACCGGCGTCTTGCGTGACGAGATGGGCTATGACGGCATCGTCATCACGGACGCCCTCAACATGAAGGCGATCACGGACAACTTCACCGAAGCCGAGGCGGTCATCAAGACGTTTGAGGCGGGCGTCGATATCGCCCTCATGCCGACGATTTTACGGTCGAACGCGGACGTCGTGAAACTTGAGACGATCTTTGAGGACGTCTTAGCGGCTATCGAGAGCGGCCGTTTGCCAGAAGCGAAGATCGATGAAGCGGTCGAACGGATCTTGAAGCTGAAAGCGGAACGCGGCATCTGGAGCGAGTCAGTGGATACGACGACGCTCGAGGCGAAACTCGCGGAAGCAAATGCGGTCGTCGGTAGTGCCGAGCATAAAGCGACAGAACGTGAGATTGCCGAAGCGGCCGTCACGCTCGTGAAGAACGACGACAAGACACTTCCGTTCAAACCGAAAAAAGGGGAGACGGTGCTCGTCATCTCGCCAGCAAAAGATCAGACCGACAGCATGGTCAAGACGATCAAATCGCTTAAAAAGAACGCGGGCAACATGAAGCAAGTGAACGTCATCACGGCGAACTATACGGCGTCGACACCGCACCTTGACCAAAACCCAGATTTAAAACAAAAAGTCGAGGCGGCCGACTACATCATCGTCGGCTCGAACGTCAACAACAGCGCCAAGCTGAAATCGATCTCGGCCGATAATTACGTACCGGCAGAAGTGTTCCGCTATGCCAACGAGACGGGCAAGAAATCGGTGTTGCTCAGCCTTCGTAACCCGTACGATGTGGCCGTCCAACCGGATGCGCCGGCCCAGCTGCTCATCTATGGCTTTAAAGGTGACCCGAACGGACCGGACTCTGAAGCAGGTAACGCCAAGTCGGCTGGACCAAACCTCCCGGCTGGTATTCGCGCCATTTTCGGTGAAGTCAAACCAGGAGGCAAGCTCCCGGTCGACGTCCCGACGTTTGAGAACGGTATGTTCGGTGCCGAACTCCACCTCGAATTCGGTGACGGCTTCCGTAACTGGAATAACTAAAAACAGCGAGCGCCCTTGAGGGTGCTCGCTGCTTTTAGTTTAATTTCACGCCTCGAAGTAACTGACGACAAGGAGTCCAGGCCCCGTGTGCGCGCCGATCGCCGAACCGACGATCGTCTTCGTCACGCTGGCCGGATTCATCTGTTCAAGTAGCAATGCTTCCAACTGATCGGCTTTGGCCGGGTCGTCCCCGTGGCCGATAAAGATATGATGTCCTTCGATGAGCGGTTTTGACTCGGTCATCCACTCGACGATGCGCCGCATCATTTTTTTATGACCGCGAATCTTCTCGATTGGGACGAGCTTACCATCTCGGACAGTGAGCAGCGGTAAAATCGTCAACAAGTCCCCGATGAACGCGCTCGCTCTCGAGACGCGGCCACCGCGCATCAAGTACTCGAGCGATTCGACGGTGAACAAGTGGCGGATCTTCCCGACGAGCGACTCGGCGTAGGCGATCGTCTCCTCGTACGTATGGTCTTGGCCGTATTCGGCGACCGTTCGGACGAACAACCCTTGACCGACCGACGCGGTCCGCGTGTCGAGAATATGGAACGTGCTGTTCGGGTATTCTTCTTTAAGCAAGTTCCCGACCATGACTGCCGTCTGATATGTACCGGACAGTTCGCCCGAGAAGGCGAGGTAAAGGAACGGGATCTCAGACTCGAGATGTTGACGGAAACAGCGCTCAATCCGGGCCGCCTCGATTTGGAACGTCTTCGGCGTCTTGCCGACACGCATCGCGTCATATACTTCTTTCGGCTGAATCGTCTCTCCGTCTAAAAACTCTTCGTTGTCGATGATGACCCCGAGCGGTAACATCTCGAGGCCGTATTCGACGATCTGGTCTTGCGTCAAATCAGCACCGGTATCGGTTATGATTTTGAACATGGTTGGATCACTCCTCTAGTAGTTGGTGTTCAATGTCGCGGATCGGTTCGTTTCGTTGCCACATGCGGTCGAGCTGAACGACGAGCGTCGCTTGTTCGTCCGCGTCGAGCGTTGCCGGGACGAGTCGGCTCGTCTCCCCGAGCACGTCATAGGCGCGGCGGAGCACATCCTCGACGGTGAGCGGGATGTGAAGCAAGTCTTCGAGCGACGCCATCGTCTCCGGGACGATGGCCGGGTACGTGAATCGTGTCGCTTCGCCTTGGATGGCACGGTCGTAAAAGTCACGGATGAGTTCAGCACGAGCGCTTCCGCTCTTGCGGACGCTCAAATAAATTTGGACGGCGACACCGCCACGGACGCGTCGCTGCGAGATGCCGGCGAACTTTTTACCGTCAATCGATAGATCAAAGCTACCCGGGCAGTACGAACCGACGATTTCTCCAGGCACGATTTTGTCCGTCACGTCTTTGAACATATGTTGAATGAGCGACGTCATCGCCTCATAGCCGCTATCGATTTGAATGCCGTCATTCTCGGGTAGAATAAGAGATAGGTTCAATACATCTTCGTCGAGGACGACCGCAAGTCCTCCTGAGTTACGGATGACGGGACGATAGCCATGTTCGTGCAACAGTCGAATCCCGTCGCGCAGATGAGGCAGCCGCGCGTCTTGAATCCCGAGCACGACTGTGTTCAGATGGACCCAGGCCCGAAAGACGGCGCCTTGGTGTTTCGTCGACGCGCACAGCGTATCGTCCGTCGCGAATGATTGCTCGGCTTGAAACGCCGCACCGAGCGATGATTGGTCGATCAGGCGGTAGGTCGGTTGCCGTAAAAGTGGATGGATCATATGCATAATTCCTTTTCAAAAAATAATGTCTTCCTCATTATAGCATGGAGGGAACGACTCGGAAGAAGTCGAATCAGTACAATACATAAAACGCAGGGGGCACCAACATGTACACATCACGAGGTCAGCTATCTGGGTCAAAAGTGTTTAAAGACCCGGTCCATCGCTATATATACGTCTACGATCATCTCATTTGGGAGTTGATCAACACGAAAGAGTTTCAACGGTTACGTCGGATCAAGCAGCTCGGGACGTCGTTTTTGACGTTCCACGGGGCTGAACACACCCGATTCCACCATTCGCTCGGCGTCTATGAGATTGCCCGGCAGTTGATCGACCAGTTCCGCGACTATCCGGAATGGGACGACCGCGACCGGGAGCTGTTGCTCGCGGCGGCACTGTTGCACGACGTCGGGCACGGCCCGTTCTCGCACGCGTTCGAGCACGTCTTCTCGGTCCGCCATGAAATCTGGACGGAACGGATCATCTTAGGGGACACGGAAGTGAATAAAGTCCTCTCCGAGATGGGCGTCGGGTTCCCGGAAGAAGTCGCGGCCATCATCAACAAGACGCACCCGAACCGGCTGATCGTCAACATGCTCAGCTCACAGCTCGACGTCGACCGGATGGACTATTTACTTCGCGACGCCCATTTCGCCGGCGTCAGTTACGGGAAGTTCGACCTCGAGCGGATGCTGCGCGTGTTGCGGCCGGACGAAGATCAAATCGTCGTCAAACAGTCGGGGATGCATACGATCGAAGACTATATCATGCGGCGCTATCAAATGTATTGGCAAGTCTATCTGCATCCGGCGACGCGTTCGAGTGACTTGCTATTAAAAGCCGTGCTCGAGCGGGCCCAAGAGCTGTATGAGTCGGGCTATGTGTTTGAGATGACACCGAAGCACTTCTTGCCGATCTTCAACCATGACGAGATGACGCTCGAGCACTATCTGAAGCTCGACGAGACGATCGTCTACTTCTATTTTCAAGAATGGATGGACGAGGCCGACCCGATTTTGGCCGATCTGGCGAGCCGTTTCGTCAATCGTCGCCTGTTAAAGTACAAAAATTTCCCGGAAGCGAACCGCGTCCGCTATATGGACCGGTTACGGTCGACGATGGAAGCGATCGGGTTGCCGACGCGCTATTATTTGCTCGAGGACCAGCTCAGCCAGCTGCCATATGATCTATATAAAGGGCACGGTACGTACGAAGGGATTTACTTACAGATGAACGACGGCGACCGTCGCGAAATTTCAGAGGTGTCGATGCTCGTCCAATCGATTTTGAATTCGCGACAGTCGGACGAGAAAATCTATTACCCTGAGGACGTGCTGTTGAACTTGAAAGACCACGCCTCAGAAAAATCATGGATGTTGTCAACGTTACGCGGCGATTGAATCGCTTGAAAAGGATGTGACACCATGGGGATTGGGACGCTCATCGGCGGAATCGGCATCTTTTTGTTAGGGATGATGCTGTTGATCGATACGTTGAAAAGCTTGGCCGGGGAAAGACTGCGAGAGCGGTTGAACCGCATGGCGGAAGGACCGGTGGCAGGGGCGTTTCTCGGTGCGACGATGACGGCGTTGTTCCAGTCCTCGACTGTGACGACGCTCATGACGATCAGTTTCGTCAGCGCAGGGCTGTTGACGTTCACGCAGGCGCTCACGCTCGTCATCGGAGCGAACGCTGGTAGTGCGACGACGGGATGGATCGTAGCGCTCCTCGGCTACAACGTCGACATTCGGGAGCTCTTACTGCCGCTCATCGGCGTCGGGATGGCGCTCCGCTTGATCGGACGACGGGTCAAGCGGATTGGGATGTTGCTCGTCAGTCTCGGACTTGTTTTTGTCGGCATCGGCACACTTCAAGAAGCGATGCGGGAAGTCGTCACGTTCTCGTTTTCGGGCTGGGACACCGACACACCGCTTCATCAATTAGCCTTGCTCGGCACGGGCCTGTTCATGACCGTCGTCTTGCAATCGTCGAGCATCGGTCTCGTCTTGACGATGACGGCGCTCGCGACCGACACGGTGACGCTCGCGCAGGCTGCATTCCTCGTACTCGGGCAGAGTGCCGGAACGAGTCTCGTCGTCGCGCTCGGCTCGCTCGGAGGATGGAAATCAGCGCGGCGCATCGTGCTCGGACACGTACTCGTTCATAGTTCGATTTTGTTGATTGGCTGGCTGACGTTCCCGCTCTTGTTTGGTGTCGTCAATCGCGTGGCCGACTGGTTGAATTGGAATGAGCTATTGCGGCTCGCATTGTTCCATACGTCGTTTCACTTGCTTGGCGTGCTGACGTTTCTGCCGTTTCACGAAGCGTTCAGCCGGCGGTTGCTCAAATGGGTGCCGAGTCGGTCTGAAAAGCTGATCCGTTTCCTCGACCCGAACATGTCGCGGATTCCGACGGTCGCACTCGAGGCGGCAAGACGTTCGTTGATTGAAATCGAGCGCTATCTCGGAAACGAGACGAAACTGTTATTGACGGAAGCGCGCAAGCGGGAGGACGAGTTGCAGCTCGTCGAGAAGACGCTCGGTGACGTCCGGGTGTTTTTGAGCACGATTCAATTGGAAGAAGGACAGGGCCGCAACGACTACGGACAACACTTGTCACTGCTCCATACGATCGATCATTTGGAGCGCTGGCTGTTCGTCCTGCGCGAAGTCGATCCCGTCGACGCCCTCCGCGACACCGACTTTTTAGTCGCACGTCAGCTCGTCTTGCACGAGCTCGAGCTTGTCGATGCCCTCAACCATCACACGCCGCCGGAAGATTCGAAACAATGGAAGACGGCGTCGAAGCAGCTCGCCGAGTACCGGAAAGCGCATCGGGCCGAGATGTTAGAGGAGACGGCGGCGAACCAGCTTGAAATGGAGCAGACGATTCGCAAAGTTCAAGCGCTCCTTTGGCTCGACCGGCTTGGTTATCACGTCTGGCGGGCGACCCGGCACTTGATCAAGCCGACCGTCCCGAGCGAGCGGTTCGAAGTGAACTTAGAAGACTGAAAAAACACCCGCGCGTCCAACTGGATGCGCGGGTGCCTGGCGTTATTTTTTGTCGGCGTGCATGACACCGGCTTGACCGTAGTTCGTCGCGTCCATCTCTTCGATGAAGACGGTGATGTTTTCTTTCGGTGCGTTCGTCGTCTCTGAGACGGCGTCCGTCACTTTCTCAATCAAGGCACGTTTCTGTTCAACAGTACGGCCCGGGAGCATTTTTACGGTAACGTATGGCATATTATTTCCTCCTTTTCTAGTTCTCTTCTATTTTAGAGAATCACTAGTCGAGAGGAAAGCGAAAAATCAATGGAATGCAGCCTCGATGATGTGAGGCGCACTCGATTTCGACAAGTTTTTGTGCACGACGCGCTCTGGTTTCGTCCGTAACTCGTCACGGAACGAGTTGGACAGCTCGGCTTCTCCGATGACGACAAGCGCTTCCCAGTCGTGTGCACCTTTCATCTGTTCGACGGTTTGGGCGAGGTCACGGTAGAACCGACCGAGATTTTCGGCAAGTCGACGATCGAATTTATCGACTTGCGAGCTGCTCGACGCCATACGGTCACCCGAAGCCGTCCCTTCAAACCGAACCCACTCCTCGGTCTCAGGGTCGAACGCGAATTCGAACGTCGCATCGATGTGCCCGAGTGAGGTGTCGAGTACCGTCACGTGGTCGAGGTTCGTCAAAATAATACCGGTGGACGGAAATTTTTGTTGTAACGCCTCGAGTGGTTCAAGTACTGGCTTCGTTTCCCAGTGGAACGACGTCTCGACATCGTGTTGAAGGTAGTATGTTTCAAATAAATCGTTTTCTTCCGAAGCAAAAA
This sequence comes from Exiguobacterium sp. SH5S13, assembly GCF_004337085.1. Lineage (NCBI taxonomy): Bacteria > Bacillati > Bacillota > Bacilli > Caryophanales > Exiguobacterium > Exiguobacterium sp. SH5S13. Next base: position 34,494 of record NZ_SJUS01000009.1, read on the forward strand.
TGATTAGGCTTCGCGCCAAGTCGTTCCGGTGTTTGCCGAGTTCCTGATCGACTTGCTTACGTACTTTTTTGAAGTTCTTCAGTTGCGTCTCGTCACCGGACGCCTCTAAATATTCACCGATTCGCTTCAAGCCGTTCTTCAAGTGGATTGACCAGTCGCCTTGTTGGTTAGGTCCTGTATTAAGGTAGACCGATAGCACACACTTGTCCTTGCATTCAATCTGACGCAATTGTTTCAAGTCGCTTGCTAATCCCATCTTAATTCCTCCCTAAAGTAAACGTTCTCTTAACCTGTTTCCTACTTGGTTAGGACTCAAACACCGAATACGATGGGAAAATGTGAAAAAGCAGGTGCGAAACGAGATGAATCCGGGTAAGTAACAAGACAGACTAGTAGCGGGAGGAACAATCGCATGAAATGGAAAGGCAGACAGGCGAGTCGGAATGTCGAAGACCGACGGGGGCGAAGTGTTGGGGGGAAAGGGATTGCGGGAATCGGCGGCGGTTTGGGCCTCATTTTAGTCATCGTCTTCACGCTTTTGAACGGGGGTAACCCGGGAGACATCGTCAACAATATCGGAATTGGTGAGCCGCAGTCTTCCGAGACGTATCAAGGCTCGGCACGGGAAGAAGAGATGGCGGACTTTGTCTCGGTCGTCCTACGGGACACCGAAGAAGTGTGGACCGACATCTTTGCCGAGAACGGGTTGACGTATCGGGAACCGACGCTCGTCCTCTACTCAGGACAAGTCGAGTCGGCATGTGGGATCGCTGGCTCTGCGGTCGGACCGTTTTATTGCCCGGGTGATCAGAAACTGTACATCGATTTGAGTTTCTATGACGAACTCAGTCAGCGCTTCAACGCGCCGGGCGACTTCGCGATGGCGTACGTCGTCGCCCATGAGGTCGGACACCACGTGCAGACGTTGCTCGGCACGACCGACGAGATCATGCCGCTGCGAAACGAGATGAGCGAGACCGAGTTCAACACGTATTTGGTACGGTTCGAACTTCAAGCCGACTACTATGCCGGTGTTTGGGCACATCACGCCCAAGGCATGGGTTATTTAGAGGCGGGTGATGTCGAAGAGGCGATGAACGCGGCGCACCAAATCGGTGACGATACGCTACAAAAACAAGCACGTGGCTACGTCACGCCGGACTCGTTCACGCACGGGACGTCGGAACAACGGAAACGGTGGTTTGATAAAGGTTTTCAAAATGGAACAATCCAAGGTGGCGACACGTTCAATACGAAAAACTTATAAGTCTCACCTGCAGGTTGAGCGCGAGCTCAGCCTTTTTCGTGTCCAAGTTGGAATGTAGGGAAAGAATCCGCTATCATTAAATACAGCAACTAGTAGCAGGAAGGGGATGACCTGATGGAATCCTTACTGAAAAAAATCGAGCTCGCCCAAGGCGAGATGACGTCCGTCGAAAAGAAAATCGCGGACTACATCTTGACCCATTCGACGCTCGTCCCGAATATGACGACGAAAGAACTCGCCCAAAAGACCGACGTGTCAGAGGCGAGCATCGTCCGCTTCGCGCGCGTCGTCGGGATCGACAGCTTCAAATCGTTCAAGCTCGCCCTCGTCAAAGACTTGGCGATCACAGAGACGATGCTGACTGACTTTAACGTCCTCCAACAGAAGGACACGCCGTACGACTCGTTCCAAAAAGTCATCCACGTGAACAAGATGGCCATCGAGGCATGTGCCGAGGCGATGGACAAACGCGAACTCGAACACGCGATCGATACGTTCGCTCGCGCGAACCGGGTCATCTTCTACGGAGTCGGCGGGTCATCGACGGCCGCCTATGACGCGCAGTACAAGTTCACGAAACTCGGCTACGCCGCTCTGACGTCGCAAGACTTTCACTACATGCTGTCGCTCATCCCACATCTCGGGCCGACCGACGTCTTCGTCGCGATCAGCACGTCGGGCCGGACGAAAGACGTGCTCGAGCTCGTCCGGTTCGCCAAGAAAAAAGGCGTCACCGTCGTCGCCATCACCGACCTCGACAAGTCGCCGCTTTACCGCGAGGCGGACGTCCGTCTGTGCACACCGACCGTCGAACGAGATTACCGGATCGCGAGCATCGCCTCACGGATGACACAATTGACGATTATCGACACGCTCTACATGGGTCTGTTGCACCGAAAAGGCGAAGGGCTGATCGATCGTTACGCCGAGGCGCGCGACGAGATGGTGAAGCTGCGCCGATGATTCGCCGATATGAAGCGTCAGACCGCGAACGAGTGGCAGCTTTCCTCATGACACAACAAGCGTTCGCCGCATTGAACGCTCAGACGCTCGAAGTGTTCCGCGATGAGAATTTGGCTGACTTCGAGGAGACAGGTACGGTCAGCCTCGTCGTGGAGGACGACGGGGCGATCGTGGCGATGGCGGATTTGTTGAGGCGTCACCCGATCGACGGCTCACTTTGGCTCGGCCTGCTCCTCGTCGACGAACAACTTCACGGCACCGGTCTCGCCCAGAAGGTATACGATCAACTCGAGCGGGACCACATGCGTCCGTTCCAGACGACGTTCCGGCTCGGTGTGCTCCCGACGAACGTGCGGGCCCGTCGTTTTTGGGAGCGGCAAGGCTACGTGTATGAGCAAGACTCGGTCACGGGGGATGGTGTCCACGTCCATGTGTTGAAAAAAGACATCGAATGAAGCGAACTCGGTCCTCAAACGGCCGAGTTTTTTTGTTGGCACTCGAGTTGAGTGTTTATGAAATTATAATTCTTTATTTTTTTAAATAAATTTGACTTTTAATTTCAAATTAGTACAATAAAACTAGAGAGAAGAAAGGATGGTGGCGATGTTAGACAAATTGGCTACGGAACGACGGAACGAACGGACGATGCGCCTAGACGACATGACGGTTGAGGAACTGCTCGGCGTGATGAATGAAGAGGACCAGTCGGTGCCTCACGTGATCAAGCAACAGCTTCCGGTCATCGCACAAGTCGTAGAACGAGCGATCACATCGTTTAAACGAGGCGGACGCTTGATCTATATCGGTGCGGGGACGAGTGGACGACTCGGTATTTTAGATGCGGCAGAATGTGTCCCGACGTTCGGCGTGGCAGCGGACATGGTCGTCGGCTTGATTGCCGGGGGTGAACGCGCGCTCGTGAAGGCGGTCGAGGGAGCAGAAGATAGCATGGATTTGGCAATCAACGATTTGAAAGCGCTTCACTTGAGTCCGGACGATACGGTCGTCGGCATCGCCGCGAGCGGCAGGACTCCGTATGTCATCGGCGGACTCGATTACGCGCGTGAAGTCGGTGCGACGACGGCGGCGCTATCCTGCAACGAAGGTTCGAAAATCAGCGACCACGCCGAGTTCAAAATCGAAGTCGAGACGGGACCGGAAGTATTGACCGGATCGACGCGCTTGAAGGCGGGGACGGCCCAGAAACTCGTCCTCAACATGATTTCGACGGCGTCGATGATTGGAGTGGGCAAAGTGTATCAAAACTTGATGGTCGACGTGCAGCCGACGAACGAGAAATTGGAAGTTCGGGCCAAACGGATGATTGCGGAAGCGACAGGGGTCGACGAACAGACGGCCGCGCGTTATTTCGCTTCATCGAACGGCCACGTCAAGACGGCGATCGTCATGATTTTAGCCGACGTCTCTTATGCGGAGGCAGTCGAACGATTACAGCGCGCGAACGGATTCGTCCGCGACGCGATTTAAGGGGGATTACGAGATGAAGAAAGAAGAGGTGTTGGCGCAAGCCATACTCGAGCACGTCGGTGGAAAAGAGAACATCCGCCAACTCGCGCACTGTATGACACGCCTCCGGTTGGCGTTGAAAGACCCAACGAAAGTGAACATCGAGGCGTTGAAAAAAATCGACGGCGTCATGGGCGTCATCGATGACGAGACGCTGCAAATCGTCGTCGGACCGGGGACGGTCAACCGTGTCGCGGATCACTTGAGCCGTGAGACGGGGCTCGCCATCGGGGAAGAGGCAGTCGATGCGAACTTGACGCCTGACGAGCGGGCGGCCATCGAGCGTCAAAAAGTGAAAGATAAACAGAAGTCACCGTTCAAACGTTTCTTGCGTCGCTTAGGGAATATCTTCATCCCGCTCATCCCGGGACTTGTCGCTTCAGGGATCATCAACGGGGCAGCAAACTTTGCCGTCAACGCTGGTGTCGACCGGACCGAGACGTGGATGCAAATTCTGCTTGTGCTCGGGAGCACGGTCTTCGCCTATCTCGCCATCCTCGTCGGGTGGAATACGGCGAAAGAGTTCGGGGGGACGCCAGTGCTCGGAGCGATTGCCGGGGGGATTTTGTTCAACCCGTTACTCGCCGACATCGTCATCTATGGGGAAGCACTCGTCGTCGGAAGGGGTGGACTGTTCGGTGTCATCTTTGCCGCTTGGCTCATGACGTATATCGAAAAACACGTCCGCCGCTTCATGCCGGTCTCGATTGATATTATCTTTACGCCGCTGCTTACGGTGCTCGTCGTCGGCTTCACGGCGCTCTATGCGATCATGCCGGTCGCGGGCGTGTTGTCAGACGGCATCATGCAAGGACTGAACGCCGTGCTTGAAATCGGCGGACCGGTCGCGGGGGCCGTCCTCGCTGGCTTCTTCTTGCCACTCGTCATGGTCGGCTTGCATCATGGTTTGACACCGATTCACCTTGAGTTACTGAACACCGTTGGCAACACAGCGCTCTTGCCGATCCTTGCGATGGCAGGAGCTGGACAAGTCGGGGCCGCGCTTGCGATTTTCGTGAAGACGCGCAACCAACGTCTCCGCAACATCATCAAAGGGGCGATCCCAGTCGGATTCCTCGGTATCGGCGAACCGCTTCTTTATGGGGTCACGCTTCCGCTCGGTCGTCCGTTCTTGACGGCTTGTATGGGAGCCGCGGTCGGCGGTGCGTTCCAAGCGTCGATGCAGACGGCAGCGCTCGGGATCGGGGTCTCGGGTCTCTCGCTCACACCGCTCATCGACAATGGGATGTACTTGACGTATATTGGGGGTCTCGTCATCTCGTATACGGCTGGCTTCATCTTCACGTATTTCTTCGGTTTCAAAGAAGAGATGGCGGATGGTATTTAACAACCAAGGTGGCTCTTTCGAGTCACCTTTTTGAATAGGGAGGGCTGTTTTATATGAGAGGATTATCTGTTTACTTGAGCGAACCGCTGACAGAAGCGTTCACGGTGTGGATGAAACGCATGCGTGAGATCGGTTTCACGTCACTGTTCACATCGCTACATATCCCGGAAGACGATCCATCGGTCTACACGGAGCGGTTGCGTCGACTCGGCACGCTCGCTCGACAGCATGACATGGAACTGTTCGCCGATATCGCCCCGACTTCGCTCGCCGCGCTCGGGAAGACGTGGGACGACGCCCATACGCTCATCGACTGGGGCGTGACCGGCCTCCGCGTCGATTACGGGGTGACCCCGAAACAGGTCGCCGATCTGTCGAAACGGATGACCGTCGCCTTGAACGCGAGCACGTTGACTGCTGAAGAGCTCGACGAGATGAAACGGGAAGGGCTCATGACAGACAATGTCGAAGCATGGCACAACTTCTACCCGCGCCCAGAGACCGGGCTCGACCGGCAATGGTTTGACGAAAAAAATGACTGGTTGAAACGACAAGGGTTGAGCGTGCAGGCGTTCATCCCGGGAGATGGGACGCTCCGCGGACCGCTATACGAACGACTGCCGACGCTTGAAGACCACCGGCAGCTGTCGACGTTCGCTGCTTATTTAGAGTTGACGGGGAGTGTCGACCGCATTTTGATCGGTGACCCGGGACTAGCGGATGCGACGGTTGAACAGTTCGCGTCATACGGGGACGGGATGCTCGTCCTCCGGGCCGAGGCGTATACGACAATCGAGGCGGCGCTCTACCGCGTCCAGACGAACCGGATGGACCCGGCGCGCGACGTCATCCGTTCCGTCGAATCACGGGCGTATGGTCGCCCTGGGGACCGCTTGCTCGAACCGGTTGCGGCGAAACAGCGACCGCTCGGCACGATCACGATTGACAACATGGATTACGGGCGCTATGCTGGCGAAATGCAAGTGACGAAGACAGACCTTCAGGCCGACAAGCGGGTCAACGTGCTCGGACGTGTCATCGAAGCGGATCGTCCGCTCCTTCGTTCGGTTGGACCCGGCACGAAGTTTCGAATCGAGTGGGTCTGACGTTCGCGATTGCCACGTTCCCTCGTCTTTGTGTACAGTAGAGGGGGAGGGAATGCCATGAAAGATATCAACTTTAATATTATCGCTGACGATGCGACGGACGGCCACGGCGGTTTTGGGGTCGGATCGCTCAGTTTGAACAATATGTCGCCCGTCATCATCGACGTCGAGGCAGGTACGGCAGTGATCGACATGGGTGCGATGCACGCCAAGTCGGCGATCGAGAAGCGGATCAAGTTTTTGACCGACCCGGAAGCGGTGCCGAACGGTAAACCGTATTGGATCGTCTGGGTGACGGTCGGACGCAAGCCGGAAGGGTTTTACTACGGCGGGATTGCGGCTTGTGACATGTCGATTGACTTGGAGGCGCGTCGCGGGTATAAATTGCTCCCGTATCACGTCAACCAAATGGACAAGTCGCTCAAAGGACGGATCCTCATCGATATGATGGATGCGCCGTCACGGAGCGTGCTCGCGGAGTTTCTGCAACAGCACCGTCCGGAGATTTGGGACCAGTCGACCGAACTTCATACTGAACTCGCGCGTCTCGCTGCCGAGTAAAAAGATTGGACCGTCACGGTCTCCAATCTTTTTTGTTTTCTTTTGAAGCAACTTGGGAAAATGACCGTGTTATGGCGTGTGTTTCAAGCGGAATTGTAAGAAAATTTAGCATTATGCTATACTAAACGCACTGTGTAAAAAAGAAAGGGTGACACGATGAGTGAAACTAAGAAAATTTTGATTGGCCTCGCCTTAGGGGTCATCGTCGGTCTCGGGCTCGCCGGCCTATCCGGTAACGTCTACGACGTGATCAATACGTACATACTATCCCCAGTTGGGACAGTGTTTTTGAACTTGATTAAAATGTTAGTCGTCCCGATCGTCTTCTTCTCGATCATTCTCGGTGTCATGGGCCTAGGTGACCCGAAAGAGCTCGGGCGCGTCGGGTCGAAGGCGCTTCTATTCTTCTTGACGACGACAGCGCTCGCTATCGTACTCGCGATGGGTGTCGCGTCGGTCATCAAGCCAGGTGAACGCGGCAACTTCGAAACAGCCAATCTAGCATTTGAATCGACAACGACAGAAGAATCGTCGAACATCGTCCAGACGTTCGTCAATATGATTCCGACGAACCCGATTCAAGCGCTCGCTGAAGGGAACATGCTACAGATTATCGTCTTCGCGGCGTTGATCGGGTTTGCGATGATCGCCCTCGGCGAACGTGCCAAGACGTGGCGTCGCTTCGTGAAACAAGGGGACCGCATCATGATGCATCTCATTCACTTGGTCATGAAGCTCGCCCCATACGGTGCCTTCGCGTTGATCGCCTCGGCCATCGGCGGTATCGGGTTTGATGCTGTCGCAGCGATGGCATGGTACATGTTTGCCGTCGTCTTGACGTTGTTCTTACATGCGACCATCGTCTACGGCGGAGCGCTCATCTTGCTTGGCAAGATGAGTCCGGTCTTCTTCTTTAAAAACTTCTATGAAGCGATCACGCTCGCGTTCTCAACGTCGTCTTCAAACGCGACGCTTCCGGTGTCGATGGAACTCGCCCAAACGAAGCTCGGCGTCCCACGTTCGATCTCGTCATTCGTCCAGCCGCTCGGCGCGACAGTCAACATGGACGGAACGGCCATCATGCAAGGGGTCGCGACAATCTTCATCGCTCAAGTGTTCGCCGCTGATTTGACGATCACCGAGCTCGTGACGGTCGTCATCACGGCAGTGCTCGCCTCAATCGGGACGGCTGGTGTGCCGGGTGTCGGGCTCATCATGCTCGCACTCGTCTTACAGTCGGTCAACTTGCCGGTCGAAGGGATCGCCCTCATCATCGGGGTCGACCGTATCCTCGACATGCTCCGTACGTCCGTCAACATCACGGGTGACGCGACATGTGCGGTCGTTGTAGCGAAGCTTGAAGAGAAACACCTTCCACCTGTCGACGAAGACGCGTGGGATGAAGTCGAAGCGAAATAAAACAAAGGCTGACCTCGCGGGGTCAGCCTTTTGAAATGGGGTTTGAATGATGGAATGGGAACTGCTCCCGATCCCGCTGTTTGTCGTCATCAGCATCGTCTTAAACAGTGCCGTCGCCGTCGCTGGCGTGTTGCCGAGCGCGTTTTTGACGGCGCTGAACGTAAACATTCTCGGTTTCGGTCTCGGCGTCACTGTCTCAATCATCGGTGAGGCGGTCGGAGCGGTCATCAGTTTCGTACTGTACCGACGTGCGCTACAAACGTATACGTCACCGAACGGAAAGCGCTTCAAGCGTCTCCGCGAAGCGAGCGGGGTTGAGGCGTGGTTCCTCGTCCTCGGGATGCGACTCATGCCGTTCGTCCCGTCCGGACTCGTCACGTTATCGGCCGCGTTCAGCCGGATGACGCTCCCGTCGTTCGCCGCGGCGAGCACGATTGGGAAAATCCCGGCGCTCCTTATCGAGGCGCTCACGGTCACGGCCGTGATGCGTGTTGCGACCGGTTGGCAATTCGTGCTGATCGCGCTACTCTTGCTCATCTATCTCCTCTGGCGTACGTTTCAAAGAAGCGGCGAGAAGATATGACAGAGCGCCTCGATGAACCGTTTGCCGTTCGATTTTTTTCGGAGCATCGACCAGTCGACGAGAGTCGACTCGTCGAAGTCTTTCAAAAACGCGTCATGCAGTTGACCGATTGATGACGTCTCGAACTGGGCGATCGTCATCTCGTGATTCAAATACATGCTGCGGAAATCAAAGTTAGCCGTCCCAACGAGCGCAATCTTGCCGTCGATGAGGACGGTTTTTGCATGGATGAAATGGCGATTGTATTTATAAATGCGGATGTTACGTTTCAGCAGCTGCTCGAAATAATATTCGGTCGCATGGAAACTGAACCATTCGTCGCCTTGTCCTGGGACGACGATGCGAACGTCGATGCCGCTCTTACCCGCGACTTCTAGCACGGCGAGCAGTTCGGGCGGCGGAATCAAGTAAGGGGTCGTGATCCAGATCGATTCTTTCGCTTCCATCAACAGACGCATCAGCCCGTCCCGGATCGTGACGTCCTTACCGGGAGACGTCACGAGTAGTTGTGTCGCCCCGTTCGCGTCTTGCGGTTCGTTAATGAAATATTCTGGAAGGTGTTTAGCGTCGGCGAACAAGTCCCACGTCTCGCTATCTTCTTCGTGTCCGGCATAAAGCCAATTCTCGATGAACAGACGCTGAAGCTCCCGGACGAGCGGTCCTTCGACACGCAAATGCGTATCTCGCCAAAAACCGAGCTTCTTATGTCTGCCGAGATATTCATCGCCGACATTAAGCCCACCGGTGTAGGCGATTCGTCCGTCGAGCACGATGAGTTTTTGATGGTTTCGGAAGTTGGCGTTAAAGACGAGCAGCGGATGTACGACCGGATCGAACGCTTCGACGTGCACCCGCGACTCGCGGAGAGGCTCTAGGAAATCTTCACTGATCTCTTGGCTGCCTAGACCGTCATAAAGAAAGCGGACGGTGATGTTTTCATTGGATCTTTTGATTAAGGCGTCGCGAATCTTCAGGGAGATCTCATCGGTCCGGAACAAATAATATTGGACGTGGATATGGTGCGTCGCTTGCTCGATATCTTTGAGCACGGCGTCGTACTTTTCATCTCCGTTGACGAGCAGTTTCGTCGCCGTATGGCCGTCGGCACCGGTCGCACCCATTTTCTCGAGCGCTCTCGTGAGAGGGAATCGGTCGGATACGTCATTCGTCGTCTCGACGCGGTCGGCTTCGATCGCTTGCCGGAACATCCGAATCTCAGACGAAGTTCGTTTGATTCGGCGGTGGCGTTTCGGTGTCCGGCCGAATAGCACCCAGGCGAGGGCGCCGAGAAACGGGATGAATAAGACGGTGAGCAGCCAGGCGAGCTTCGCTTGCGGCTGAACTTGGTCAAACAAAATATTCCAACCGACGATGAGCGGCGCGAGGATGCCGACACCGATCAAAAACGGGATCAATCCATCGATCGAGTAAAGCGATAGCAGAAGGAAGATGCCGAGGACGAACATTCCGATTAGTTGTAAGACACGTCGTTTCAAAAGGTACACCTTCTTTCTGTTCAGTTGTCATCATTAAATTGATTCCACCAATCAGACAGTTTTAATCTAATTAAGCGAGAATTCTCCCACCTCTAAGCGTCTGGGGCGAAGCCCAGCGTAGGTGGGAGATGAATCGCTTGCGAAGCAAATAAGTGGTGAGTAGTTCACTCTAAAAAGACGTTTGATTGGATAAGCCAAGGGAATAAACCGTATTATACGGCAGAACTTTCAAAAAGGGGTGTGTTTGATGAAAAGAAAAGGTACATTGGCCGCGTCGCTTCTCGCGACAGGCATCATTCTCGGCGCTTGCGGGGGAGCGGACGAGGAACCGATGAACAACGATGACACGGAAATGCAAGAAGACGATATGAATGAAGATACAGAAGAAGATGACTATTGAAACAAAGGCCTAGAGCACGCGCTCTAGGCCTTGTTTTCATAGCGCGTATGGAGACGGTTTTCCGAAGAAATAACCTTGGGCGAGATCATAACCGAGTTCGCGACAGACGTCGACCTCTTCGGCGCGTTCGATCCCTTCGGCGAGGATGGTGATACCCATCGAGCGCGTCAATTGACGCACATTCTTCAAGAACGTACGTTTCTCGGCATCTTGGTCACAGAACGAAATATACGACCGATCGATTTTGACGTAATCGGGCTCGAGCCGCTGTAACATATCGAGCGTCGAGAAGCCGGCGCCGACATCGTCGAGCGCGACTTTCATGCCGCGTTTCTTATATGTGGCGAACACGTGCTGCAAATGAGCGACGTCCTGGACTTGCTCCGTCTCGACGACTTCAAAGATGAAGCGGTCGGCACTGAGCCCGTAGTGGTCGATGACTTCGAACGTGTGTTGCAGGCAGTAGTCAGGATTGTAGATCGTCGACGGCAAGAAGTTGATGAACGTCTTCTCGTGAGGTGCGACGGCGTGATACGTCGCTTTGATCGCCTCGGACCGGGCGCGTTGGTCGAGCTTCGAATGAAGTCCGAACCGGTTGGCGGCGCGGAACAGCTCCCCAGGCGAGATATTGTTCGGGCTGCGAAGGAGCGCCTCGTAACCGAACCGCTCACCTGTGTCGAGATGGATGATCGGTTGCAAGTGACTTTCGAACTCCCCGTGTTGGATCAGCTCGATCGTGTCACGGTTGGCGATCTGTTCGAGCAAATCGACTGCTGGTAGAATCGGCGTTTGCTGTTTCGTGGCAGGGTTGACACAATATACATTGTCCTCGACCGAAGATAGTTTAGTCTTGAGTTCATCAAATGATTCGTATGGCTGAGGTTGGTCGTTGACGACCAACAAGCCCCGTTCAAAGAGCGGGATTGTCGTGGAGCAGGCCACGCAAGGAGACCACATAGGATCCCTCCTTTACTGTTATAAAATACATCTATATCCAGTTTATCGGCTAAACCACATGGAAAAATCACACATCTGGACGAATAAATAAAAAAATCGTGCAAAATGCGGACAGTTTTTGTATACTTCCTATCGTATGAATAAGAAGCGCCTCAAAACGCCACTCGCATACGAACAACTTTTTGAACAGAAAGGGGTTCTATCGATGGACCAAAAATTAAAGTTATGGTTTACGGAGCACCAGACAGAAGATTACGGGATCACGTTCCGGGTTAACCACGTTTATGAGAGCGAACAAACGGAGTTTCAACGACTAGAGATGGTCGAAACGGACGAGTTCGGTACAATGTTGTTGCTTGACGGAATGGTCATGACGACGGATAAAGACGAATTCGTCTATCACGAGATGGTGGCGCACGTGCCACTGTTCACGCACCCTAACCCGAAACACGTTCTCGTGGTCGGCGGCGGCGACGGTGGAGTTATCCGTGAGATTATGAAACACCCAACAGTCGAGAAAGCGGTTCTTGTCGACATCGACGGGAAAGTGATCGAATATTCGAAGAAATACTTGCCAAATATTGCGGGTGAGCTTGACAATCCGCGCGTCGAAGTCATCGTCGGCGACGGCTTCATGCACATCGCGAAATCTGAAAACGAGTACGACGTCATCATGGTCGATTCGACTGAACCGGTCGGACCGGCAGCGAACTTGTTCACGAAAGGGTTCTATGCGGGAATCTCGAAAGCACTCAAAGACGATGGGATTTTTGTCGCGCAGTCGGATAACCCGTGGTTCACACCAGAACTCATTCAAACGGTACAGCGTGACGTGAAAGAGATCTTCCCAATCACGAAGCTGTACACAGCCAACGTACCGACGTATCCGAGCGGCTTATGGACGTTCACGATCGGCTCGAAGAAGTACGACCCGCTTCAAGTACCGGCTGAGCGGTTCCACGACATCGAGACGAAATACTATACGCCAGCGCTTCACTCGGCGGCGTTCGTACTTCCTAAATTCGTGGAGGACTTGACGAAATGATCAAACGATTCGATGAAGCCTACTCAGGAAAAGTGTTTATCGCGAGCCTGCCGGAAGTGACGGATGCGAAGACGGTCCTTTACGGCATGCCGATGGACTGGACGGTCAGTTTCCGTCCGGGCTCACGTTTCGGTCCGAACCGCATCCGTGAAGTGTCGATCGGACTTGAAGAATACAGCCCGTACCTTGACGGGGACTTGAACGAAGCGGCCGTCTATGACGCAGGGGACATCCCGCTTCCGTTCGGCAACGCCCAAAAATCGCTCGACATGATCGAGTCGTTCGTCAAAGACGTCATCAAGGAAGGAAAGTTCCCGCTCGGTATGGGCGGCGAACACCTCGTCACGTGGCCGGTCATCAAAGCGATGCATGACGCGTACGGGGCCGACTTCGTCATCTTGCACATCGACGCGCACACCGACCTTCGTGACGATTACGAAGGCGAGCCGCTCTCGCACTCGACACCGCTCAAAAAAGCGGCCAACTTGATTGGACCGTCGAACTGCTACTCGTTCGGGATTCGTTCGGGGATGAAAGAAGAGTTCGACTGGGCAAAAGAAGTCGGCTACAACTTGTACAAATATGAAGTACTCGAACCGCTCAAGCGCGTCTTGCCGACGCTCGCCGGCAAAAAAGTGTACGTCACAATCGACATCGACGTCCTTGACCCGTCGGCAGCACCGGGAACCGGCACGCAAGAGATCGGCGGCATCACGACGAAAGAGTTGCTCGAGTCGGTCCATGCCATCGCCAATGCTGACCTTGATATCATCGGTGCCGACCTCGTCGAAGTGTCACCGGCGTATGATCAGTCAGACATGACGGCGATTGCCGCCGCGAAGATCCTTCGCGAGATGATGATCGGATTCGTGAAGTAACGATGAAAAAAAAAGGTCAGCTCGAGATGGAACTGAGCGCCCGGATCACCCAATGGGAGAAAGAGTATCTCGGGCGCGGTTCATTAACGTGTAAGAGTGACCTGCTCCGCGATTTGGCCATCGTGACGCTGCAAGGCGTCTTGACCCCGGCCGAGTATGAACTCGCCGCGAAGTCGAGTGGTCGCGATCAGTTAAAGAAATACCGCAACAACCTAGTCGAATCCGGCCGGGTCCAACTCGAGACAATCATTCATGACGTACTCGGGAGACGGCTCGTGTCGCTCCATACGGACATCAGCACGAAGACAGGCGAACGCCTCATCGTCTTTCGGTTGGATGCACCGTGGGACGATGTGATTGACAAGGCGTAACGACATTTTTACACTAGAAGCAGAGACGCGTCAGGATTGGTGGAGAATGCCTACGGGAACTTTCCACCGCCGTCCTGAAACGGAGCTGTCAAAAACTACCCCGACAGTTGTCGGCTAGACGGAACGACCGTGTTCGAGCCGTCGGCATGCAGCGCACACCTTTCTTTGGTGTGCGCTTTTGTCGTCTAGGAGGAAACAATGGAACTATTGACGTTTTTATTGACGAGCGCCCCGGTGCTCCTGTTCGTGACGGGCGTGATTGCCGCCCTCGGAAAGTCGAATTTAAGAATCCCCGAATCGCTCAGTGTGACGCTTAACATTTATCTGCTGCTCGCCATCGGGTTAAAAGGCGGCATGGGACTCGCCGCTGTCTCGCTTGACGAGCTTGCGGCACCGCTCGCCGTGACGCTCGTCCTCGGGATGGTTTTACCGCTCGTCGCTTTTGGACTCGGTCGTCTGCTCAAGTTCAGCTTTCACGAACGGATCGCCATGGCGGCAACGTTCGGTTCGGTCTCGCTTGTGACGTATGTCGCTGCGACCGCCCAGCTCGAGCGGCTCGGTATCAGCTATGAACCGTTCATGACGACGCTCGTCGTCGTCCTCGAGATTCCCGGTCTCGTCGTCGCGCTCTTACTGTACAACCAGACGCGTGTGCTCGGCATCACGGCCGCCCCGAGCCAGTCGTTCACCGTCATCCGGGACAGTATGCTCTCAAAGAGCATCCTCTTGCTCATCGCCGGCCTTGTCGTCGGATTCGTCACACCGGACACGTCGGCGCTGACACCATTCTTCGTCGACTTGTTCCCGGGCGTCTTACTCTTATTCTTACTGAGCCTTGGGGTCAAGGTCGGCCATCAGCTGAAAGACGTCCCGGCCTACGGCATGAAGTTTTTAATTGTCGGGACGATGTTCCCGCTCATCGGGGCCATTGTCGGCTACTTTGCAGCCGGACTGGCCGGTTTGTCTGACGGGGGTACGATCTTGCTCATGACGCTCGCTGCGAGCGGCTCTTACATCGCGGCGCCGGCGATGCTCCAGGCGTCCGTCCCGGAAGCCGAGCCGTCGTTTTATTTGACGCTCGCCCTCGCCGTCACGTTCCCGTTCAATTTGCTCGTCGGTATCCCGCTGTTCATCACGATCGTCACATGACAAAAGCGCCGTCTCATCGAGAGACGGCGCTTTTGTCATGTGATGACTTGCTGTTGTTCCATACATTTCAAAGCGGCGGTCCAGCTGCCGAACAAGGCGTTGATTGTCGACGTGCTCGGCACGTTTCGTCCTTCGGCCCATTTGCGGTAGTGAAGGATGCTGAAATGGTTTAATTCATCTTTAGCAACCCGGAGCGCCTCGATGACGTCTTCTTCGTCCCATTTTCGTTTCGGTGGGGCAATATCGAGGACGAACAAGGCGTAGCTCCAGGAACCGTACTTCCGGGCAATCGTCGCCACGGTCGGATATCCCTTCTCCTGCGCCCAGACAGCGTAGTGCTGTGAAGTGAGACGTGTCAGTTCGGCGGACGCCTCGATGAGTGCTTGAATGATGCGCTCCTCGTTATTGCGGGCCGTCGTCGTCTGCAACTTCGCTTCGCGCAGTGCGTTTGACCACGAGCCGAACCGGCTGCTGATCAGGGTGAGCGATGGGGCTTGTGCGACTTTGGCCCACTCCCGATACGTTTGGCTCGTAAAGATGTCGAGCTCTTCGGCAGCCTCGTTTAATGCGGTTAAAATATCTTCGTCCGAATAATAGCGGTACATCATTTTGATTTCAGCGGCTTGAACGGCTTCGCGCCAGGAACCGAATTTGTAAATCACGGTCGAGAGGGAAGGGACGTCTTTGCTGCGGGCCCAGAGTGTGTATTGTTTCGTATCGAATTCTTTGAGTTCATTCGCTGCTTGTTGTAGGCATGAGATGATTTGCTGCTCTGTCCATCTTTTCATCGTGATGTCTCTCCTTTTTAGAAGCACTTGATTGCTTCAAAGGTCATGGTGTGGTTGAACAGTAATGGTCCTCAAGGAAAGCCTAAACGGTCGAGGGCGCGACTGCGGTTGACAACGAACATAAATGGCTCGTGACTGACGGTGTAAGCAAGTCGTGAAGAAATCATGTGACGAGCATGCATGCTTACTTATTTCTAAATTCCCCTCCTTATTGACAATTTACACCTAATTCACGACTCATATACTTTCAATATTACCCATTTAGTGCGGAAATATTCACAAACAAAAAGAAATGGCCATCATACATTCGTAAAACTGTTTGATGGCTAAATTTCGTTGCTATGAAAAAGCTATGGTTTTCTTTCAGATTGTGAATCTCGAACGGGTACTAATCTAGCATCAGCGAATAACCCGGTTACATTCGGCAATCTTTAAAGGTGGTGACAGGATGACTATTCGATTCAATCATTATCCGATGGACCGAAAAAACACGATGCTTATGATGCTCGACGTGACGATCGCGGCGGCGGCCATCTTTCTCACGTTCAAACTGTTGTTCGCTCATGACACGACCGTCTCCGACGACACGACGAAGTTGATGACGATTTTAGCGCTGAAGAGTACAGCTCTGCTCGTCCTCGGGTGGCTGACACGCGTTTATCGGATTGACTGGCGGTACGGTTCGATGCGTGAGCTACAATTGCTCGCCCTCGTGTTGCTCACGAGTGATTTACTTGTCCTCGGTGGTGCCCTCGTCGTGTTAAAGAATGTATCGTATCAAGCGCTGTTCGTCCAGAGCCTGCTCGCGTTCAACGGGATGCTGTTCATCCGGATCGTGGCGAGAACCCGCTCTTTCTTCCGCTTCCGGAACGCTCCGCCGAGCGGGAAAGCGGCACTCATCATCGGCGGTGGGGACTCAGGACAAAAGATCACGAAAGAGTTGAAAGAACATCGGACGAGCGTGTTAAACGTTGTCGGTATTTTAGACGACAATCCGTTCCTGCAACGGCTCTATATCCACGGGACACCGGTCATTGGCCCGATTGATGCGCTCGAGCGAAAAATTGAAGAGCTCGGAATTGAAGTCGTTGTTCTCGCGATTCCGTCCCTGCCTTACAGCAAGCGGCTGCAACTGCTCAAGCGAATCGAGAAGACAGGCGTCGAATCACATGCGTTGCCGATGCTCTCAGAGCTTGCTTCCGGAAAAGTATCGATGAATGAGATCAGGGAAGTGGCGATTGAGGACTTGCTCGGACGAGAGCCGGTCCAACTCAACGTATCCGAGATCTCACATAAGCTAAAAGGCACGACCATTTTAATTTCAGGTGCTGGCGGTTCGATTGGATCTGAGCTATGCCGGCAGTTAATCAAATTCGAACCGGGACGTCTCGTCTTGTTCGGACATGGCGAGAACAGCATTTATTCGATTGACCGCGAACTTAAAGACTTACAAACGGAAACGGAGATTTGTCCGATCATTGGGGACGTCCAAGACCGGGCGCGGTTGATGGAAGTATTCGAACAGTTCGAGCCTGAGATCGTCTATCACGCGGCGGCCCATAAACACGTCCCGCTCATGGAAGGGAACCCGAAAGAGGCTGTGAAGAACAACATCTATGGTACGAAAAATATGGTCGAAGTCGCTGATTTGTTTAACGTCGAACGTTTCGTCATGATTTCGACAGACAAGGCGGTCAATCCGACGAACGTGATGGGCGCGACGAAACGGGTCGCCGAGATGATTGTGCAGCAACAAGCGCGTCATAGTGCGACGACGTTCTCGGTCGTTCGGTTCGGTAACGTCCTCGGCAGTCGCGGCTCGGTCGTCCCGTTGTTCAAAGAACAGATTGAACGTGGTGGTCCGATCACGGTGACACATCCCGAGATGACGCGTTACTTTATGACCATCCCCGAGGCGAGTCGGCTCGTCGTTCAAGCAAGTGTTCGCGCGAATGGCGGTGAGGTGTTCGTCCTTGATATGGGACAGCCGGTCAAAATCGTCGACTTGGCCCGACGGATGATCACGCTCAGCGGCTTCACGCTTGAGCAAATTCCGATTGAATACAGCGGAATCCGGCCGGGCGAGAAGTTGTATGAGGAGCTGCTTGCCACGAGCGAACGCAGCGAAAATCAAGTGTACGATAAAATTTTTGTCGGCTGTACGCGATCGTTCAAATCGGTCGAACCAATTTTACGTACGATTGAACATCTGCTTGACCAACAAAGCGCATTGACGTCCTTCCTCTTGTTCGTCGCCAATAGCGAAATCCCGGAAGAAGTGATGGCAGATATGTTCGCGCCTCAGATCGAGCCTGTTCGAATTCGCTCGAGCGACCCAACTCAAAGGAGGAAGACGTTATGAAAAAGACTGTGCTCGTCACAGGTGTCGCCGGGTTCATCGGCTTTCATTTGGCGCGCCGGCTGTTGCGAGAAGGGCACCACGTCGTCGGCATTGATGAAGTGAATGATTACTACGATCCTCATTTGAAAGAGGCGCGTCTCTATGTCTTGACGCACCCGAACTTCAAACTGTATCGGGACTCGCTCGAGAACAAAATGGCTGTCACACGGGTGTTCGAGAAACGGAGTCCTGACATCGTCGTCAACTTGGCTGCGCAAGCAGGTGTCCGCTACAGTCTTGAAAATCCGGACGCTTATATACAGTCGAATATCGTCGGATTTTTAAACATCCTTGAGGCGTGCCGGAACTTCCCGATTGAGCAATTGATTTATGCATCATCAAGCTCCGTGTACGGCTCGAACCAAAAGATGCCGTTCTCTGAACAGCACCCGGTCGATCATCCGCTCTCGTTATATGCGGCTTCGAAGAAAGCGAATGAACTGATGGCCCACACGTATAGCCATCTGTTCGGTCTAAAGACGACCGGGTTACGATTTTTCAGCGTCTATGGACCATGGGGCAGACCGGATATGGCGCTGTACAAATTCACAGAAGCCATTATAAAAGGTGAACCGATCGACGTCTATAACTATGGGCAAATGGCCCGTGACTTCACTTACGTCGACGATGTGATTGAGTCGATCGTCCGCTTGATGGACGTTCAACCGTTCGCTGACGAAGAGTTTGACTATCACGACCCGCTCCCGGACCGAAGTGATGTCCCGTTCCGTGTGTACAATGTCGGCAATCATAGTCCGGTCCAGCTGATGGATTTTATTCGGATCATCGAGAAAAAACTCGGGAAGCGAGCAATCGTGAACGAACTCCCGCTGCAGCCGGGTGACGTGCCGGAAAGTTTTGCCGATTCATCGGAACTGTATGAAGCGATTGATTTTCAACCACAGACCCCGATTGAACAAGGGGTGCATGAATTTATCGATTGGTATATCGCGTATCACCATGCGTTAAAGGAGGGAATCGAGTGATGATGTCACTTCAAGACAAAATCTATAGCAACTCCTCGTTACCAGTCCAAAATTGGCTCATCTCGCTATACGGGTTGAAGTTATATCGTGAGCGTTACGGTCCCTATTACGATAAAAAGTTGACCAAGCTCCGAAGTCAACGGCTCGTCGATCCGCAAACAACCCAATTAAACCAGCTCAATCGGTTCCTCAAGTTCTGTCAGACGCATAACAGCTACTACCGAGACTTGTTTGACCGCCATCACGTGGAGCTACCGCTTCTGCAACTGAGCGATTTGAAACAAATTCCAGTGCTTGAGAAAGAGACACTTCGTACCGAACCGACTATTTTCTCGGACGTTAAAGCACCAATTATCGGGTGTACGGGTGGAACGACCGGGACGGCACTCCAAGTCCGATTCACGGTCGAAGATTATCAAGCCCGCATGGCCCACTTGGATTACTTTAAAGAGCAGCACGGCTTTACAAAAGGGATGAAGCGGGCGAGTTTCACCGATCGGATGATTTGTCCGCGCGGCCAGGAAGAGCCGGTCTATTGGCGTTATAACGCTCCGATGAAACAGATGCTCTACTCGGTCGTTCACTTTCATCCGAAAACAATCCCGGCCTACGTCGAATCATTGAACGACTTTCAACCTGACGCCCTCGACGGTTCGCCGTCCGCGATGATCGAAGTCGCCAAGTATTTAAAAGACACGGATATGCGCTTGACGTTCAAGCCAATCGCCATCTTTCCGACATCCGAAACGTTGTCGCCATGGGGACGCGCGTTGCTCGAGGAGGTTTTCGACGCCCCGGTATACGACCAATACGCTTCTTCAGAAGGCGCACCGCTCGTCACCGAATGTCAGCATGGACGGATGCACCTCCATCCGGAGAGCGGCATCATTGAGGCCGGGGAGGACGGAGAAGTGCTCGTCACGAGCTTCACGACCCACGGCACGCCGCTCGTCCGTTATCGGATCGGAGACCGGATGACGCTCAGCGATGAGACGTGTCCGTGCGGCCAGACGGGTACGGTCATCTCGTCGATCGATGGCCGTCAAATGAATTACGTCGAGACACCGGAAGGTTATAAAGTGTTCGAAGGCGACTTGACGGCGACCGTCGCCGTACTGCCGAACTCGGTACTTCAAGTCCAAGTGCTCCAACATGAGATCGACCAGATTGAAATGTTATATGTCAAAGATGAGGACCGGTTCGAAAACGAACATGAGACGATATTAAAGCAAGAAGTGGAACGACTGTTCACACCGAATATGCGAATCCGTCTTAAAAATGTGCCGGCCATCAAAAAAGAACCAAACGGAAAAATTCGGGTCGTGAAGCGACTTCACGTCTGACCCATACAAAAGGGGAGTTCGATTATGGCGATCTTCGCGTTGCGGGACGTATATTTTAAGGCGCCGATCCGCCTTCAAAACTGGATGACGTCACTTTACGGCTTGAAGTTGTCACAAGAGCGTTACGGAAAAGCGTACGAGCAGGAACTTGTCGCACTACGCAACCGTCCGACGGATGACGCGGCCGTTCGAGCAGACCAGCTTCGACGACTCAATGACTTTTTAGCATTTTGCGAAGCGAACAACGACTATTACCGTCAGTTATTCGACGAGGCCGGCGTATCGCTCCCGCTCGACTCGATTGAAGATTTGAAACAGATTCCGATACTCGAGAAGGAAACGGTCCGCTCGACCCCGGCAATCTACTCGCACGTGAAGACAGACATTATCGGCAAGACAGGCGGGACGACCGGTGCGTCGCTCCAAGTGAAATTCACAGCGGAAGATTATCAGATCCGGATGGCCCATTTGGATTACTTTAAAGAACAACACGGCTTTAAAAAAGGGATGAAACGAGCCAGTTTCACGGGACGCGTCATTTGTGAACCGGATCAAGCGGCACCCGTGTTTTGGCGGTATAATCGTCCGATGAATCAACTGTTGCTGTCGTTGTTTCATCTGACCGAGGCGAATATCCCGCACTATATCGAGGAGCTGAATCGGTTCAAACCAATCGTTCTCGATAGCGCCCCGTCCGCCATGATTGAACTGGCCTCATACATTAAAGCGCACAACATCAAACTCGACTTCCAACTGATCGCCTTGTTCCCGACGTCAGAGACGATCACGGCGTTTGGACGGTCGTTGCTTGAAGAAGCGTTCAACGCGCCCGTGTTCGACCAATACGCCTCGTCCGAAGGGGCACCGATTTTGAGCGAGTGCAGTCATGGACGGATGCATCTTCATCACGAGACGGGGGTCATCGAGCCTTATGGGGAGGACGGCGAAATTCTCGTCACGAGCTTTACGACCCACGGCACACCGCTCGTCCGCTACCGGATCGGGGACCGGATGAAGTTTGGGGAAGGGACTTGTCCGTGCGGTCAAGGCGGGACGTATGTCGAGTCAATCGAGGGACGGCAAACTAATTTCATCGTCACGCCAAAAGGACTCAAAGTCTATGAAGGGGATTTGACGACGATCGTCAGCGAGCTTCCGAACTCGGTCATTCAAGTCCAGTTTCGGCAGTTCGATTTGCATCACATCGAGATGCGCTACATCAAAGACCCAAATCGCTTCACCTCGTCGCATGAACAAGTGCTTCGACGGGGGTTGAAAGAGCTCGTCGGAGACGGCGTCGAGATTACGTTGACGCCGGTCAACCAAATTCCTCGAGGCCCGAACGGAAAAGTCATCGTCGTCGAAAAGTTGATGAATCAAATTTCACAATAACTGGAGGCAGATGGACATGGACAAACTCATCTCAGAATCACGGACAGCACGAAGAACCATTGCCAATCGCCATATCGCCGTCGTCGGACTCGGGTACGTCGGTCTCCCGGTCGCGGTCGCGCTCGGAGAAGTCGGAGACGTCATCGGATTTGATATTAATGAGGCCCGCATCAACGAACTGAACGGTCATCTCGACAGCACGCGAGAAGTCGAGCGGGAATCGCTTGAAATCGCCTCAGTCGCGTACACGACCGACGCGTCACAGCTTGAAGAGGCGGACTTTATCATCATCGCCGTACCGACGCCGATCAACGAACAAAATCAACCGGACCTCGGTCCGATCTGCAGCGCGACGCGAACCGTCGGAAAGTATCTACGGCCCGGGGCGATTGTCGTCTACGAGTCGACCGTTTATCCTGGACTGACGGAAGAAGAGTGCATCCCGCTACTCGAACGAGAGTCGGGTCTACGGGCCGGGATTGATTTTAAAGTCGGCTATTCGCCAGAGCGTATCAATCCAGGGGACCGTGTCAATACGTTCCGGACGATCAAGAAAGTCGTCGCCGCCGAGGATGAGGAGACGCTTGATATCGTCGCAGCCGTATATGAGACGGTCGTCGATGCCGGTGTACATCGCGCTTCGTCAATCAAAGTCGCCGAAGCCGCGAAAGTGATCGAGAATACGCAACGGGATTTGAATATCGCATTGATGAATGAGCTCGCGATCATCTTCGAGCGGATGAACATCGATACGCTTGAAGTGTTAGAAGCGGCCGGTACGAAATGGAACTTCCTGAACTTCCGGCCCGGACTCGTCGGTGGCCACTGTATCGGGGTCGACCCGTTCTATTTGACGATGAAGTCTGAGATGCTCGGCTATCACCCTGAGGTTATTTTAGCCGGACGGCGCATCAACGAGACGATGGGTAGCTTCATCGCCACGTCGCTCATTAAAACGATGATTCGTCAAAACATGCCGGTACTCGGCTCACGGGTCACCGTGCTCGGCATGTCGTTCAAAGAGAACGTCAGTGATATCCGTAATTCGAAAGTCGCGTCACTCGTGCGGGAAATCGAGGAGTTCGGCCTTGAGGTGCAAGTGTACGACCCGCTCGTCCACCATGAAGAAGTCGAACAAGAATACGGGCTCCAAGTAAAGTCCTACCATGAGCTCAAACCGGCGGAAGTCGTCATCTACGCCGTCTCACACGATGAATTCGTGAGTGCCGGGTGGAAAATCGCCGAACGTCAGTTGAAGATGGGACGAGGGATCGTCATGGATTTGAAAGGCATCTTAAATCGAGCGACGAAGCCAGAGGAGGTCCACTTATGGCGCCTTTAAAGATCCTTCAATTCTGCGCGGTCGACGTGACCGCTGACGTCCTGTTGCGTCCGCTCATCGAGTCGCTTAAAGCCGAAGGGCACCAAGTCGATGTCGCCTGTGCCTACGGTGACCGGACGGACCGGTTGCGGGCGGAAGGTTGGGTCATCCATACGCTGCCGATCGATCGTAAATTCCATCCGAAGCGGAACGTGCAGACGATTCAAGGGCTCGTCGCCTTGCTGAGACGGGAGAAGTATGACGCGATCCATGTCCATACGCCGGTTGCGGCCGCGCTCGGACGGGTTGCGGCCCGAATCGCCCGCACCCCGCACATTCTGTACACGGCCCATGGCTTTTACTTCCATGAACGGATGAGCCGGGTCGCCTACGAACTCGTGTTTTGGCTCGAAAAGTCGCTTGCCGCGCTCGCGACCGACTGGCTGCTGCTCCAAAGTGAGGAAGATTATTCGCTTGCCAAGACCCGACAATTTAAAAGCGATGACCGTCTGCTTCATCTCGGGAACGGGATTGATTTGGCTCGATTCCAACCGCTTGAAAAAACAGTTGACCCGAAGCAGTTAAAGTTTCTGTTCGTCGGTCGCCTCGTCAAAGAAAAGGGGATCCTCGATTTACTCGAGGCGTTTCAAGAAGTGTCTGCGCGTCATCCGGGAGCGACACTCACGATTGCCGGAGAGTTGCTATCGAATGAGCGGGATCAAGAGACCGCCAAACTCGTTGAAGCTCACTTGGTCGACAATCCGAACGTTCATTACGTCGGATACGTCACAGACACCCCGTCTTTGTTCAACCGTCATGACATCTTTCTGTTACCGTCTTATCGAGAAGGGCTCCCCCGCTCGATTTTAGAGGCGATGGCGTCAGGTCTTCCGGTCATCGCGACCAACATCCGCGGCTGTCGAGAAGAAGTCATCGACGGAGAGACAGGATACCTCGTCCCGGTGGCCCGACCGCAAGCACTCGCGGAGGCGATGGAATTGTTCATCGAGCATTCGGATCGTATCGAATCATACGGTCGCCGAGGTCGCGAAGTCGTCGAGGAACGGTTCGATGAATCGAAAATTTTGACACGGCAAATCAATTTATTTGCGCAAATTAGCGCTCGTGAAGTGGGATGAGTCGTCACACATAAAAGGGGGAGGCGGCATGGAAGAGAAACAAGTGATTCACCAGTTGAGGACGGCCGCCGATGACGGTCGTCTCACAATCCATATGTACCAGCAATGGCAACAAGCGAACGGCGGACCGACCGTACTCGAACTGTTAGAGGTGTATGGTTCGTGGACGAACGTGCTGCGGCTCGTCGGGTTTGAAAACCAGATGCCGCGTTTCACGAAGTCGGAAATGTTGCGAACGCTTCGCCGGGCAGCGAAGGATCTTGGCTCGATCAGTAGTGCCGATTACCGAAAATGGGCGCACGACCATGATGCTCCGACGCTGACGGAAGTTGTCATCCAGTTTGGGTCTTGGAAGGTCGCATTGATCGAGGCCGATCTACTCGGGATGATGGCAAAAGACCAAAAGATTGAAATCATTCAAGCGTTGCTCGATGCGAGCGATGAAATCGAACCATTCAATTCGACGACGTATGCGAAATGGGCGAAAGCGAACCAACGTCCGAGTATCACAAAAGTCGTTCGGCGCTTCGGGTCCTGGACGCAAGCGCTCGAAGAAATCGGATTGTCGACGCGTAAAGCGTTCACGGAACAAGATATTCTATCGGCGTTGAAAGAAGCGAGTGAGGATTTGGCCGTCCTCTCGCCATGGGGTTATGAAATATGGCAAAAAAAGACGGGAAAGGACCGGCGCTTAAAGATATCCAACAGATGTTCGGTTCTTTTGACATAGCACTTTCGGCGATGGGGCCAGAATTTACAGACGAGACAGACGATGACGCTTCAAAGAGAGGGAAGGAGGAGGGCTTATGACGCGTCCGATCGTCTTATGTATCGGCGAGGATCCGACTTCGACTTATGTTTACCAGGCGATTCGGAATCTCGGGGTGACCCATGTGATCAAAGAAGACGGTCCGGCTGAAGTGCGGCCCGACTCGATCAACGAGTGGATGCGTCAATCATACGTTCGATTGACGTCACCGCTCATGCGCCGATTCAGCCGTCAGCGCGTCCGAGAGTTACAAGCACGTTATCCGCTGAACGACAATCCGATCCCATCGCATCATCTGTTGCGTGTCACGTCACTGAATGACGCACGAACGATGATGTGGCTTGATCGCTTACAACCACAACTTGTGATCTTGCACGAGACCGGATCCGTCGACATGAGCCGACTGCACCGTCTTGATTGTCCGATTTTAACGGTCAGCCCTTCGATGGCCAAAGGACAACTTGAAGCGTACTGGGCGTTTCGCGCTAAGCCTGACGTCTGTGAAGTGAAAATCGAACAATGGAGCGACAGAGGCTGGACTGTACTCGACCGGTCCGTCCTTTATGTCGGTGGCACCGATAACTTTGCGACGTATCCTTATCTTCAACTTGTGACGGCTCTGCCGCTTTTGCGTCGTCAAATTGAATCGATGCTCGAAGAGGACGTGTATGATCGACGGACGGCAGAGTAAAGGCCAAAGCGAGTTCGCTTTGGCCTTTCAGCTATTTTTGATGCAGTAATGTTGGATCACATCGAGCGACCGGTAGAACAGAATCGTACGTCCCGTTTCGCATAGAGAGGATAACCGTCGTCCCGGCGAGCTTGGCGAGCTGTTGACTCGATTACATAGGCCTCACCTTCTTGAATGCAGCGTAAAGCGTGACGTCACGTCAAGCTTGTTTTTCAAATAAGGAAAAACCGTCGCGTTCGCCGGCGTAGCTGAAGCCGAAGCGAAGATAATAGTCGTTCAAAAATCCGTTCGTCGCGACGCAGTCGAGCCGGATCCGTTTTGCCCCGGCCATTGCCTGACGCATCAATTGAGTACCAATCTGTTTTCCTTTATGACGTGAGTCGACGACGAGGCGATGCACGTAGACGGCTGTGTCGGCGTCACTCCATAAGTTCTCGTCCCACGACGTCGGCGGGATCAAACTGACCGCCCCGATGATGGTGTCGTTCTCTTCATATACGTACACCGTCCCGTTCGTGACGTCATACGTCACAGTATCGGTCCGACTCGGCTCTAAATATTTTTGCCATTGCGTTTTGCCGGCTGCTTTAAACTCCATTGCTTTCGTTAAAATAAGCTTATCGATAGGAGATATGTCGGACACGGTGGCCAAACGAATCATATGAGTCGCCTCGCTTTCAATTAGTTTTCAAATCGTGTAGGGTACACGGTGAGTAAGCTATTTAAAACTTCTTTGTGTCGGCGAACGATTTTTGGTAAGATAAACTTACTGTAATCGTGCAAACGATTGCGCTAACCGTAAGAAGAAAAAATAGCACTGGTAATAGGATAAGTATATAGGATGCGCAGTGAGTTTAGAGACAAGGGAGTCTTATTGAGATATGCAACTTTTACAACGTGACCAACAAACAAAAACTTTACAACGAAATTGGTGGAAAGAAGCCGTCGCCTATCAAATCTACCCACGCAGTTTTTACGACGCGAACGGTGACGGGATCGGGGACATTCAAGGCATCATCGACAAACTCGATTATTTGAAAGACCTCGGCGTCGACGTCATCTGGATTTGTCCGATGTACAAATCGCCGAACGACGACAACGGCTATGACATTAGCGACTACGAGGACATCATGGACGAGTTCGGGACGATGGCAGACTTTGACCGTCTCTTGGAAGAAGTCCATGCGCGCGGCATGAAGCTGCTCTTGGACCTCGTCGTCAACCACACGTCAGATGAGCACCCGTGGTTCATCGAATCGAAGAGCTCGAAAGACAATCCGAAGCGTGACTGGTACATTTGGCGCGACGGGAAGCCCGACGGTTCGAAGCCGAACAACTGGGAGTCGATCTTTGGCGGCTCGGCTTGGGAGTTCGACGAGACGACCGAACAGTATTTCCTGCACGTCTTCTCGAAGAAACAGCCGGACCTCAACTGGGAGAACGCTGAGATGCGCCAGACGATCTACAACATGATCAACTGGTGGCTCGACAAAGGCATCGACGGCTTCCGCGTCGACGCCATCAGCCATATCCGCAAACACCCGTCGTTCGGCGATCTTCCAAACCCGGAAGGCCTCGACTTCGTGCCGTCGTTCGAGATGCATATGAACGTCGACGGCATCCACGGCTACTTGGAAGAACTTCGCGACGAGACGTTCAACAAACATGACATCATGACGGTCGGTGAAGCGAACGGTGTCTCGCCTGACGACGCCCACCTTTGGGTCGGTGAGAAGGACGGCAAGATGAACATGGTGTTCCAATTCGAGCATATGGGCCTTTGGCGTGAAGATGCCGAGTCGAAATTAGATGTCGTCCATTTGAAAAACGTCTTGACGAAATGGCAAAAAGGACTCGAGGCAGACGGCTGGAACGCCTTGTATGTCGAAAACCACGACCAGACACGGACCGTGTCGTCATGGGGCGACGATGAGCGTTACTGGAAAGAGAGCGCCAAATCGATCGCGATGATGTATTTCCTCATGCAAGGGACGCCGTTCATCTATCAAGGCCAAGAGATCGGGATGACGAACGTGAAGTTCGATTCGATCGACCAGTACGATGACATCGCGACACGCAACCGTTACTATATCGGACTTGAGCACGGCAAGAGCCATGAAGAGATGATGGAGATCACGTGGAACTCGTCGCGTGACAACACACGGACGCCGATGCAATGGAGCGACGCCGCGAACGCCGGCTTCACGTTCGCCGAGAAGCCATGGTTCGGTATCAATCCGAACTATACGGACATCAACGTCGGCGCGCAGCTCGAGGACGAGGATTCAATCCTCAACTTCTATAAAGAGATGATCCGTCTCCGTAAAGACGACGAGACGTTCGTCTACGGCAAGTACGACGTCGTCTTGCCGGAACATCCGGAGATTTACGCCTACACACGGACGCTCGGTGACACGCAATACCTCGTCATCTCGAACTTGACGGGCAAAGAAGCGATCTTCGCGACGGATATCATGCTTCGTTCAGACGACGTCGTCTTGAGGAACATGCCGCTCGACGCGCATGATGAGACGATGCTCCTCCACTTGAAGCCGTTCGAAGCACGCGTCTACAAGTTGAGCTGACTAAAAGACAGGGGAAACCCTGTCTTTTTTGTAGTGTGAAGCTGGCACGAACCGGGAAAGAAAAAGTTAGCGATTCCGGACCGTTTAGGAGATATGGTACGATGAGACAGCGGAAAGGGGAATCACCATGGCAATTGAACCACGACGGGTCCGTGTCCGGCAGACGACGAAAGTCAGTGAGGTCGATGAACCGATCGAGCTCCATGCCGACGGTCTCTACTATGAATTAAAGACCGGCTTCATCTTGATGTTCGACCAAGAGCGTGAGGATGGCATCGTGCCGACAACGTTGAAATATACGACCGGGCGGCTCGCCCTCATCTGTAAAGGACCGATCGAGATGAACCATTCCTTCATTGAAGGACGGCTGACACAAAGCCTATACAAAAATCCATATATGTCGATGACGATGGCGACGACGACGGTGCGGCTCGATGTCCGGGACGGCCGTTGCCGTTTCCATTACGAGTTGGCGATGAATGACGACTTGGCGGGCGACTACGAAGTCGACGTCGCTTGGACGTTTGAAGGAGGAGAAACGAGATGAATTTTGCAGAACGTGTGAAAAAGATTGAAGAGATGTTGAACGAGGATTGGTTCGAGATGCTCGAGACGAACGAGGAAGAGTATGAGGAATGGCGAGGCCGCCTCGAAGACCATGCCGAACAAGTCATCGGTCATTATGATAGTGAGACCGGCGTCGATATGGATGCGGTCGACAAGTTGCTCCAATTGAACGACGAGTTCCCGCTCTTGTACGGAGAAGACACGGTCCGACTCTATATCGCGTTGATCGAGGCGCGACCGGAAGATAAATCGGTGTACGATCGCTATATCGACTACTTGGCGGCAATCGGTGACGCTGAGCATGAGGAATTTTTACGGTTCCACACGCTCGTCGAAGCCGGTCGCTTAGACGAAGCGAGACAACTCGCACCCGTGATGCCAAAACGATTAGGACTCGAAGACTAAGGCCGCATTGCGGTCTTTTTCATACATATGATTAGGGGGGAAATGCTATGTTACGGCTCGTGAAGACGTCAGTCGAACAGCAAGATCAAGTTCTTGCCCTGTTAAGCGAATGGAAAGAGGACGGAAGCAACATCGTCCCGACGACGATTAATAAAGATACGAGCGATTTTGACGCCTACGTCAAACGACTCCTCGAAGCGGAAGACCGTGAAAAGATTGAGGACGGTTGGGTGCCGAGCACGACGTATTGGTTGACGGACGGGGATGAGTTGCTCGGGGCGGCGAATATTCGCCATGAGTTAAACGCCCACCTGTTGAACTTCGGGGGACATATCGGTTATGGCATCAAGCCGAGTGCGCGCGGACGCGGTTTGGCGACGGAACAGCTGCGTCTCGCGCTCGAGAAGGTGAAAGAACTTGGGATTGAGCGGGCGCTCATCACGTGTGACCGAGAGAACGTCGCCTCTCGCCAAGTCATTTTGAACAATGGGGGTGTCGCCGACACACCGTATACCGAAGAAGATGGAAACGTCGTCGAGCGGTTTTGGATTGAACTGAAAGGGTGACATGGGATGGCGAACTGGATTGTCGTGTATTTAGTGCTCATCAATTTCTTTGGGATTTATTTGTTTCCACGCGACCGGATACCGTCTAAGAAATGGTTCTCATTTTCGAGCGGGATCGCCATCACGTATTTTTTCATGTATTTACTGCCGTCGCTCAATAAGCGCCAAGATACGCTCCGGGTCGACTGGCTCGACCTTGCTTTACCTTCAGAAATATACGTCGTCAGCCTGCTCGGCTTCACCGTCTTCTACGGGACGATGCGGTTCGTGCGGACACCGTACTTTCAAGACGAGACGATTGACCGGAACGTGTCGTATTGGCTTCAAGTGACGCTTCTGACGGCGTACATGTCGTTCTCGGCTTACGTCGTCACGGCGACGTCGGTCACGTTTGTGGCACGTAGTTTTTATGCGACGGCGCTCGGTGTCCATTTCCTCGCTGTCGGTCACGACTTGTACCGTCACTACGGGGAACGTTATTTGGCACAAGGCCGTTATTTTTTGAGCGGCGGGATTCTCGTTGGCGGCTTGTTCGCCCGTTTCATCGATCTCGCGACGCACGTCGAGGCGCTCCTGTTTGCGTTCGTCGCCGGGGCGATGATCCTCAATATCGTCAAGTTCGAGCTGCCGGCCGACCGCAACCTCCATTTCCGGACGTTCGTGCTCGCCGTTTTCGGCTACGGCGGCATCTTGTTGTTCTTGAAACATGTGCTCGACTTTTGATTCCAACAAGAAAATGAATGACTGTTCATTCACTTTTTGTTATACTGAACTCAAGATTGAATCCGTTTTCATAAGGGGGAGTTTTGGGGATGTCGACATTTTTAATCGTCAACTGGATTCTATTCTTGCTCGTTCTTGGCTATGGACTGTATTTGTTCGCGACGCTCGTCTATCAGCGTTATACGTTCATCAAGCTTGGGAAGAAGGCAGAATGGAGCCAAACGAATAAGGAACGGCTCGAACAAGTCATGATCAACGTGTTCGGTCAAAAGAAACTACTGAAGGATAAGAAGAGCGGGATCATCCACGTCATGATGTTCTATGGGTTCATCCTCGTCCAGTTCGGGGCCATCGACTTCATCTGGAAAGGGCTCGCCGTCGGGACACGCTTCCCGCATGTGCCGCTCGGACCGGTCTATCCGATCTTCACGTTCATGCAAGAAATCGTCATGCTCATGATTCTCGTCGCGGTCGTTTGGGGATTCTACCGCCGTTACGTCGAGAAACTCGTGCGCTTGAAGCGGAACTTTATGGCCGGCCTCGCCCTCATCTTCATCGGCGGGCTCATGGTATCGGTCTTGTTCGGCAACGGGTTCTATCTCGTCTATAAAGAAGAGCTGCCGATGTGGGGCGAACCGGTCGCGACACTGATCGGTTCAGCGTTCGCTTGGGTACCTGGGGGCGTCGCTTTCGCCTTGTTCGTCGTCTTCTGGTGGCTACACCTCATGTTCTTGCTCAGCTTCATGATCTACATCCCGCAAGGCAAGCACGCCCACTTGATCGCCGGCACGTTAAACGTCTGGCTCGGCCGGACGCACAAAGTCGGCCGTCTCGCGCCGGTCGATTTCTCGGCGATGGAAGACGCGGAAGAGTCGGACGAAGAAGTCGTCTTCGGTGTCAACAAAATCGAGGACTTCAACCAGAAGCAACTCGTCGACTTATACGCTTGTGTCGAGTGTGGGCGCTGTACGAACGTCTGTCCGGCGACCGGTACCGGCAAGATGCTGTCGCCGATGGATCTCATCGTCAAGCTGCGTGACCATATGAACATGAAAGGTGCGGCCATCACACGGAAATCACCGTGGGCACCGGCCCTCATGTTCCAGAACACGCAAGGTGCGGAGATCGCGGCCGCGGCCCAGAACGGGCACATGCTCGTCGCCGATGAGTTGATCGGCAACGTCATCACGGAAGAAGAGATTTGGGCGTGCACGACGTGCCGGAACTGTGAAGACCAATGTCCGGTCATGAACGAGCACGTCGATAAGATCATCGATCTTCGCCGTTACCTCGTCATGATGGAAGGCAAGATGGACCCTGAGGCGCAGCGCACGGTCGCGAACATCGAGCGCCAAGGCAACCCGTGGGGCATGAACCGGAAAGAGCGCGAGAACTGGCGCAACGACCGGGAAGAGCTCGTCATCCCGACGGCCAAAGAGAAGAAGAAAGTTGGGGAAGAGTTCGAATTTCTCTTCTGGGTCGGGGCGATGGGCTCTTATGACAGCCGTAGCCAAAAAGTCGCCCAAAGTTTTGCGAGTGTCTTAAACAAGGCCGGCGTCTCGTTCGCCATCCTCGGGAACGAGGAGAAGAACTCAGGTGACACGCCGCGTCGCATCGGGAACGAACTGTTGTTCCAAGAACTCGCCGAGGCGAACATCAAACTGTTCGAGAAGTACGGGGTCACGAAAATCGTCACAGTCGACCCGCACGCGTACAACACGTTCAAAAACGAGTATCCGGATTTCGGGCTGACTGGTGTGAAAGTGTACCATCATACCGAGCTGCTCGCCGAACTGCTCGATACGGGACGGGTCAAACCGGACCGGGCCGTGAACGAACGCGTCGTCTACCACGACTCGTGCTATCTCGGGCGCTATAACAATGTCTATGACGCACCGCGTTTCGTCCTCGAACGGATTCCAGGTGTCGAGCTCGTCGAAGCAGAACGTAACCGCGAGAACGGCATGTGTTGCGGAGCCGGTGGTGGACTCATGTGGCAAGAAGAGAAAGTCGGGACGCGTGTCAACGTCGCTCGGACCGAGCAGTTGCTCGAGACGAAGCCGACGGTCATCGGTTCGGCATGTCCATACTGCTTGACGATGCTCTCGGACGGTACGAAAGCGAAAGAAGTCGATGAGACGGTCGGAACGTTCGACGTCGTCGAGCTGCTCGATCGTTCACTGAAGCCGATCGAAGTACCAGAACCGCTTGTACAGTAATCGCTAAGACGGAGCCTTTGTGCTCTGTCTTTTTTGTTCGTCGCATCGTAAAATTAGGAATAAGCAAAGATTAGACCGAATAAAGGACGTGAGCGTATGGTCGAATTGATGACCGATAACGAGATTGCTTTGGCCATCATTCAAGCATTAAAAGAAGCCAAAAAGAACGAGTTCCAGAACATCGTTGATGAACTGCAGCCATACGATGTCGCCCAGCAATACAAACTGTTGCCGAGCAAACATCAGAATAAATTCTTATTGTACTTGACTATCGAACAAATGACCGACATGATTCAAGAACTCGATCAGACGACCCGGCTTCAAGTACTACACCGGCTCGGTTTTGAGCGGACGACCGAAGTCCTCGATTTAATGGAAAATGATGATGTCATGTCGTTTTTGTCTGAACTCGATCCGGAAAAAGTCGAGGAACTCATAGCTGAGATGAAAGATGAGGAATCGAGTGTCGTCCAAAATATGATGACCTATCCGGCGGAGACGGCGGGACGTCTGATGAACAACCGGTTCGTTTGGATTCCGCAACAGTTTACGATCCGTCAGGCGGTAGGGAAGTTAAAAGATTTCGCCGCACTCGCTGAGTACCTGAACTATTTATACGTAGTGGATGAAGAAAAACGACTCGTCGGTGTCGTTTCGTATAAAGATTTAATTTTGGCCGAACCGGACGAGGCGATTGCGGACGTCATGTACAAACGCGTCGTTAAAGTCGACGTGATGACCGATCAGGAAGATGTAGCAAAGTTGATTGGTCGTTATGACTTCATTTCGATTCCTGTCGTCGAGGACGGCAACCGGCTCGTCGGCGTCATCACAATCGATGACATCATCGATATTGTCATTCAAGAGGCGAACGAGGATATCGAGAAACTGTCTGCGTCCGGTAAGTCGATTGATTTTGACACGTTACCGCTCGTCGCAGCCTATCGGCGTTTACCGTGGCTGATTTTACTGTTGTTCATCGGTTTGATTTCTGGCAGTATCATCGATAGATTCTCAGGTACGATCGAACAAGTCGTCGCGCTCGCGTTCTTCATGCCGATGATTGCCGGGATGACCGGGAATACGGGTACACAGTCGCTCGCCGTCGTCGTCCGAGGACTCGCAACCCGTGATTTAACGCCGAGGCAAGTTGGCGCACTCATCTTCCGGGAACTGAAGGTCGGCCTCATCATCGGTGTCACGTGTGCAGTGCTAATTGCAGTAATCGCATTTTTCTGGCAGGACAGTTGGACGCTCGGTCTCGTCGTCGGTAGTTCGCTGCTTATGACGCTCATCATCGGTACGCTCGCCGGGACGATTATCCCGCTCATCTTGTATCGATTAAACGTTGATCCGGCCGTCGCGTCGGGTCCGCTCATTACGACAATCAACGATATTTTGTCGTTGCTCATCTACTTCGGTGTCGCGACGGCATTTTTGACAAAACTGATGTAAAACAAAGCCGGGCTTGGTCAGCGACCAGGCCCGGCTTTCGTTTACTTACATTTCGGATTTTGTGAGCAGTGAAGACGTCAGGTGAGATAGTCCTTGCGTCGTCTCGTTGATGGCTGAGATCGTCTCGACCATCCGTCCGAGGTCTTGCTTGTTGCGTTCGAATGAGAGGACGTAGTTGCCCATCTCGTCTTTCACGGTCGAGAAGCCGACTTTGACCGCGCTCAACTGACGCATCGCCTCGTCGTTCGTCCGATGCATTTGTCCCATCTGGTCGAGCAGGGCGGCGATGTTCGTCTCGTTCTCGTGGATGAGTACGTTAATTTGACTGCTCAGCTGTTTGGCGTTCTCGGCGAGCGTCCGGACCTCGGTCGCGACGACGGCGAAGCCTTTGCCGTGCTCACCGGCCCGGGCCGCCTCGATTGAGGCGTTCAACGCGAGCAAGTTCGTTTGGTTGGCGATCTGTTCGATGCTGCGGGTCATGCTGACGATCTCTTGCGAGCCGTCTTTGAGTGCTGTGATGCGCTCGAGCGAGGCGTCGACGTATGTCGCCGATTGCGTGAACTCCGTCTCCATCTGCTCGATCTGTTTGCCGTTCGTTTGCGTCAGTTCCATCAAGTGACGGCTCATCTTCTCCGTCTGTTCGGTTTCAGACAACACTTGGTGGGCCCGGTCGCTCGTCTCGGACATGGCGGCGCCGGTCCGTTCCATCGTCGTCGCGACTTCCGTGCTGACACGACCGATATCGGTCAACAAATCGGTCCGGGCCGCGTTTGCCGATTCGATTTCACCGAGTCTGGCGTCGACGTACTGCTCGGTCACGATTTGAGCGTCTAAATTCATCGCGTGAGACAACGCGAGCAACGACTCGGTCATCGCCGCCGGATCGTGTTGATAGTGCTCGACGATTTTCGGGACGAGCAACGTGTTGAAGGCAGAATACGTCGCGAGGAACCAGACGACCGGTACCGAGAAATTATGGTGGGTCTGTCCCATGCGTTTACGCATGGCGAGAAACTTCTCATCGATCCGACCCGTCAACAAGCTGCGGAAGTAGTCGGCGAATACTTTTTTCAAACGCTCGCGCGTCGATGAGGCGTTGGCGATCTTGACCATGTCAGGCTGCAACATCAAATGGTCGAGTACGCTTTCTAGCACGTCATCAAGCACGGATTCGACGAGCGGTGCCATCGCTTGAAGTCGTTCGACTTGAGTTGACGTATAACCCATGTAATGCGCGCGTCCGCTCAGGCGGGTGTCTGACGGTTGTGCGATGGTCGCTGCGTCAGGGAAAGCGATTGATGCGGTATAATCAGTTTTTTTCGGTTTACGGAAAAGTGCCATTCAAAAATCTCCTTTTTCATCATATATAAAATAGATGTGTCACCTCTATATCGGTTGATTTTTGAAATTACTGAGTGGTCGATGTGTTCTCCACCCGTTCCAAGGTGTTCAAAGCAAGAAAATAATTTCCTCTAGCTTTTTTATATCGGTTTTGTTTATAATGAGGAGTGATGTTTAACTAGTGACGGAAAAGGAGTGTCCTTTAATGAATAAATCGTTGATCGATTTTGTTTACGAAATTCTTCAAAAGACTGGGGAGCAACCAGTTTCATTTGATGAAATCCGCGAGCAGATCAGACAAAACTATACGTTCACAAGTGAAGAGGAAGAGCTCGAGAAAATCGCGCAACTCTACACGGACATGAACATCGACGGACTATTCGTCAACTTGGGAGCTAACCGTTGGGCGCTTCGTGTTTGGTATCCGTTCGATAAGTCAGACGAAGATCTCGTCATTGAGGCACGCCAACGCGGCGAGCTCGACGAGTTCGAGGAAGATCTTGATGAGACGGACGAAGGCATCGTCGACATCGAAGACGACCTTGACGTCTTTGCTAAAGGTGAAGATTTCGATGCATCTGAATTT
Organism: Exiguobacterium sp. SH5S13; assembly: GCF_004337085.1. NCBI lineage: Bacteria > Bacillati > Bacillota > Bacilli > Caryophanales > Exiguobacterium > Exiguobacterium sp. SH5S13. Next base: position 70,841 of record NZ_SJUS01000009.1, read on the forward strand.
GATGCGGATGATGAAACTGAAAAAGTACCAGACCTTGACGAGTTCAAGGACGACGACTTAGACGACGACCTCGACCTTGAAGACGAGGACGACTTATAAGAGACCGCAAAAAGCCGGGCATTTGTCCCGGCTAGGCGTGTCTCTTTTTCTTTTTGGCACACGTAACCAAGAAAAAAATAATAACTTGACGACTGCATCGTCTCTGACGTAAATTAGTCATGGGCTAGTTTAGCACGTACGATGCAGCAAAAGTGTCCCCCATGTCAGTGGGGGCACTTTTGCTTTTTTTGTTTTTCGTTTCCCGATGTGGGCATTCAAGAGAGGAGAATGATGATGACAAAGTATATTTTCGTAACAGGTGGGGTAGTATCTTCACTCGGTAAAGGGATCACAGCCGCTTCACTCGCACGTCTGCTTAAAAACCGAGGTTTGAACGTAACGATTCAAAAGTTTGACCCATATATCAATATCGACCCAGGGACGATGAGCCCATACCAGCACGGTGAGGTGTTCGTCACGGACGACGGCGCCGAGACCGATCTTGACCTCGGTCATTACGAGCGTTTCATCGACATCAACTTGTCGCAAAACGCGAACGTGACGTCGGGACGCATCTACTCGACGGTATTGAAAAAAGAACGTCGCGGTGACTATAACGGGGGGACGGTCCAAGTCATCCCGCATATCACGAACGAGATTAAAGACCGCGTCTTCCGTGCCGGCCGCGAGACGAACGCGGACGTCGTCATCACAGAGATTGGCGGAACAGTCGGGGACATCGAGTCGCTTCCGTTCATTGAGGCCATTCGTCAAGTGAAGAATGACATCGGTAAAGAGAACGTCATGTACGTTCACTGTACGCTCGTCCCATACCTTCGCGCAGCTGGCGAGATGAAGACGAAACCGACACAACACAGCGTCAAAGAGCTCCGCAGTTACGGAATCCAGCCGGATATCATCGTGCTCCGTACCGAGTATGATATCCCGGAAGACATGCGTGAAAAGATTGCCCTCTTCTGTGACACGCGCAAAGAAGCGGTCATCGAGGCACAAGACGCGTCGACGTTGTATGAAGTGCCGCTCAACCTTCAAAAACAAGGCATGGACCAGCTCGTCAACGACTACTTCGGCTTCAACACGCCACCGGCTGACATGACGGCTTGGAAAAACCTTGTCCATACGGTCACGCACCTCGAGAAGAAAGTGAAGATCGCACTCGTCGGAAAATACGTCGAACTCCGCGACGCCTATATCTCGGTCGCCGAATCGCTCAAGCATGCCGGTTACGCGTTCAACGCCGACATCGACATCGACTGGGTCAACGCAGAAGACGTGACGGCTGAAAACGTCGATGCGCTTCTCGGCGACGCCGACGGTATTCTCGTCCCGGGCGGCTTCGGCGAGCGTGGGATTGAAGGGAAGATTGAAGCGACGCGTTATGCGCGTGAGAACAACGTCCCGTTCTTCGGGATCTGTCTCGGGATGCAACTCGCGACGGTTGAGTTTGCCCGTAACGTCTTGAAGTTAGATGGCGCCCACTCGGCGGAGATCGATCCGACGACGAACTACCCGATCATCGACCTTCTTCCTGAGCAAAAAGATATCGAAGATCTCGGTGGTACGCTCCGCCTCGGCCTTTACCCTTGTAAGCTTGAGCCGGGCACGAAAGCGCACGCCGCTTACAACCAAGAGCTCGTCTATGAGCGCCATCGTCACCGCTACGAGTTCAACAATGAGTACCGTGAAGCGTTCGAAGCGGAAGGCTTCAAGTTCTCGGGGACGAGCCCGGACGGCCGTCTCGTCGAGATCATCGAGATTCCAGAACACAAGTGGTTCGTCGCGTCACAGTTCCACCCAGAATTGATTTCGCGTCCTGAGCGCCCGCAGCGCTTGTTCCACGATTTCATCCAAGCAGCACTCGCAGAGTGAGGAAGAGGTCACGACCGTTTTCGGTCGTGGCCTTTTTTCTCGGGCAAAAGACTGACCGCTTCAACAGCTTAGGATGGATACATGTTCACCTAAATCCGGGTAAACTAAGAGTAGAACGGGGGAGGGCGATGTCACATGGGGGAACGAAACATGATTTACTGGGGGTATGGGGTCGCTTTAGTCGCGTTGAGCATATTGCCGTTTGTCGTCCTGCCGACACTCTTATTGCCGTATCAACTCGGATGGACCGGGGTTGTCCTGTTGGCTCTATCGATCGGTCTGTTGCGGTCGATCCGTGAAGGGTCGAGCGTCTATTTGAAGCAGATGTTGAAAGTGACATTCACGTTGTTTTTATTATTTGTCTTGATCTATTACGTCTCATTCGGTCTCATCTTATACGATACGTATGGGCTCGATCGTCTGCTCGAACGTTATGAAAATCATGCGGTCTGGGTGTTCGCCGCCTTCAGTTTCCTGCAACCGATCGCGTTGCCGGTCCCGGAAGCGATCAGCGTCCCGATCGGCAGTGTCGCCCTCGGTCCGTTGCGCGCGGCCTTGATCGGCAGTGTCGCGACGACGCTCGGCATTCTCGTCATGTACGGGCTCGCGCGGTTCGGCCGGGAGCGGGTCATGCACTTGATCGATGCGGATAAACTCGCGACGTATGATCGTTATGTCGGTAAGTACGGTCTCGGTGTCTTGCTCGTCTTGTTCATCATCCCGATCTTACCGGACGAAGTGATTTGCATAGCCGCCGGATTCAGCCGCGTGCCGTTCGTCCGTTTCGTGATGATCGCAGCCGGAGCGAAGCTCGTCACGTCGTTCGGGTTAGCTTATTCGGTCTCGCTCGGTGAACTGTTCGTGACCGGTACGAGCCCGTTCGCGGTCGTCTCGGTGACGGCAAGCTTGATCCTTGTCATCTTGGCGCTCGTCTGGCGGAAACGGAAAAAAGGGAATTCGAACTAACGTCTCGAATGAGTGGTGGGCACATATAGAGAGGACGATGTTATGTATCGAGATGAAGAACTGGTCATCCGACCAATCGAGGCGCACGACTTGGACCGATTATGGGAATTGATTTACAAAGAAGAGGCGCCTGAATGGAAACGGTGGGACGCACCGTATTTTGAACATCGCGCGCAAAGCTATGATGCGTATCGGGAAGGTGCGGATCGGCACGTCGGACGTGACGACATGTGGGTCGTTGAAGTCGATGGGACGGTATTCGGTACGGTGTCCTACTATTATGAAGACGCCGGGAAGGAATGGCTCGAAGTCGGGATCATCCTTCATCAGTCAGACCGCTGGAATCAAGGTGTCGGGACGAGGGCGCTCAAGCTTTGGGTCGACCATCTGTTCGGGACGCTCTCGACGGTTCGGGTCGGATTGACGACGTGGTCAGGGAACGAGCGCATGGTGCGCGTCGCTGAAAAGATCGGCATGCAGCTCGAAGGCCGGATGCGACGTGTCCGCGTCGTCCGTGGCGAGCGTTACGATTCGATTCGAATGGGCATGCTCCGGGAAGAGTGGGCAGACGAACAAAAGCGCGACGTCTCAAGTTGAGGCATCGCGCTTTTTAGACGTGAGAAACAATTGGCGGTATTGGAGCGGGGTCATCTGCTTGTACGTCTTGAACGTGGTGATATACGCCGTGCAAGAGGCAAAACAGTATTTTTCGCCGATGGCACAGATCGGCAGATTCGTACCGAGCAGGTCGGCGATCGACGCATCGATCCGTCGCCTGCGAATCCGTTCTGGCACACTTTCCCCGACTTCTTGTTTGAACAGGGCCGACAGATAGTTGTTCGACATACCGATTCGTTGGGCGATCCAAGGGAGCGATAACGCCGGTTCTTGCAGATGGTCCTCGATCAAGTGGATGATCGTCGTCACGTTCGGATTGGTCGATACGGGTGGGGACAAGAAAGCCATCATTTTCGTCAAGGAATCGACGATGACCGGGACGGCATAGATGAAGTCGAGCGTCGTCGTCAGTTCGTCGATCAAGATGAGGAGCGCACTCGTATATGTGAGCGCGGTCTGGACGTTTGGGTTGTCGACCGGGATCATGCGGATGACATGGTAGACGAGTCCGCGATAGTAGAAGCGGACACTCCTATATTCATCCGTGACCGGAAGTTTCAGAAGGTCGAACGTCAACGTTTCAAGCAATTGTTCGGCCCGGACCGGATGGGCGCTCCGGAGCGCACTCACAATCTGTTGGTCGAGCGCATAAAAGTTATCGAGCAGCTGAAAGTCAGCAAACAAGTTTTTGTCGCGCTGCAAGTGGTTCATAAATTGGCGTTCGATTTTGTTTTCCACCGGTCAAGTCACTTCTTTCATCGTACCATCGGGAATCGTTCATTTGTCTCGTTGAGCGTTTCGCATCGTCGCCTGCTTCAGCTCGGCGATTTCTTTGGCGAGTGCTTCTTCTCGGGAACGTGTGGATGATTCGAGGTGGTGTTCGAGTTCTTTGCTTTTGTTGCGATACGTTTCAGCCGCTTGTTTTGTGCGCTGGTGATGTTGATTAAGCTGTTTGTTGTGTACATCGAGATCAAACGGCTTTTTTGTCATATATATGCCCCTTTCAAAACAAGGTCAAACAGACAGGCGGAACGAATGATTGGTCTCGAGCCGCGGTCTCAATGAGGAAACGCTTCCTGTCCTTAGCTTACGAATGGGGCGAATGCTTGGAAAGTTAGGTCAACACGAAAGGAGCGGTGAAAAAGATGATAAATGTGACGAAAATGTGTCCGTAGAGACTTATTTGTGTCACAGTCCGGTCTCGTCTCCGAACGCAATAAAAAATCCGCAGACATATGTCTGCGGACAGCTTGCTTATTTGACTGCTTCATCTTTGATCGGGAACCAGCCGGCACGTGTCGTGATGGCGTTCCAAAGTGGGGCCGGGACAGCGAGTTCGGCTTGCTTGTTCAAGTCGAGCGCCGTTTCGATTTCCTCTTCACGATCCGTTTGTACTTTTTCAAGCCAGTCTGGGTCGATGATGAGTTCACGGCCGAGCGCGGCCAGGTCGATGACGTTCAAAGCGTCTTCGACTTGACCTGGGCGCTGAAGTTGTCCGACTCCGATGAGCGGGACGGCCCCGTTGATGCGTTTCGCGATCCGGTCGATCGAGCGCTCCATCACGTTCTCGTTGCGCATCGAACCGATATTGAAGTTCCAAAGCGAGGCGTGAAGGTAGTCGAGTCCTTCCTCGAGCAACATGTCGATCAATACGTCCGTGTCGTCGAGCGTGATACCTGGATCTTCGACTTCTTCTGGTGAGAAGCGATAGCCGATCAAGAAATCGTCAGCGTCTTTCGCCGCGGCTTTCACAGAACGGATGACTTCACGCGGGAACGTGAGACGCGCCTGTACGTCGCCTCCGAAGCGGTCGTCTCGGTGGTTTGAGTGCGGTGAGAAGAACTGCTGGATCAAGTACGTGTTCGCTCCGTGAATCTCGACGCCGTCAAATCCGGCTTCGATGGCACGGCGTGTCGCTTCACCGAATGCTTCGATGATCGCCTCGACTTCTTCTGTCTCGAGGGCACGCGGTGTGGCGGCACCTTCACGGACGGGTGCGACCGCGCTTGCGCTCACGGGTTGTTCGTTCGGGACGAGCTCTGGAGGAGACATGCGTCCAGCGTGGAAGATTTGCAGGACGGCTTTGGCGCCTTCTGCTTTCAAACTTTCAGCGAGTTGACGGAGACCAGTGATGAAGTGATCATCGCTCGCGCCAAACGCGTTCGGGAATCCTTTACCGTCTTCTGTCACATAGGCACACGCCGTGATGGCGAGACTGACATTTTTCGCTCGCTTCCGATAGTAGGCGAGTTCGTGCTCCGAAACCTCACCTGTCGGCTCGGACGAATAATGGGTCATCGGCGCAAGGACGAGCCGGTTATGAAGCTCGACGCCGTTTTTAAATTGAAAAGATTGTAACATGCGTTTCATGAAAACTCCTCCTTCGTAGTGATACTTTGAAGTCTAGTCTTCTGAATTTCAAATTGCGAGCGTGACGCTTTCGCTCAGGCAGGTTGCGCATCTGGTGAGCCGATCGATGGTTGAACAATAGAGAATGTCGATGGTTGAACAATAGAGAATAGGGTATAATACAGGAGAAAAGTTGATAACCGGTTGGAGACGACAGAGAGACCACGACATAGGAGGCGAAGCCTTATTTTGTTGTGGTCTCTTTGTTTATACGAACCGGATTCATTATAGGAGGGAATAAAGTGGAAATCAGAAACTTCTCAGCAAAAGAACGTGCCAAGCGATACGAACAATTGACGAGTGAGCGTCATGACATCCTCGTCGTCGGTGGGGGCATCACCGGTGCCGGAATCGCCCTCGACGCCGCTTCAAGGGGAATGAAGACGGCGGTTCTTGAAATGCAAGACTTCGCGGCCGGAACATCGAGCCGCTCGACGAAACTTGTCCACGGTGGCTTGCGCTATTTGAAACAGTTCGAAGTCGCGCTCGTCGCCGAGGTCGGGAAAGAACGCGCCATCGTCTATGAGAACGGACCGCACGTCACGACGCCGGAGCGCATGCTTCTACCGATGCACAAGGGCGGCACGTTCGGACCGCTATCGACCGCGCTCGGGCTGATGGTGTATGACTTCTTGGCCGGCGTCAAACGAGCGGAGCGCCGTTTGATGTTGAAGCCCGAAGAGGTGATCGAGAAGTCACCGCTCGTCAAAAAAGATGGGCTCGTCGGTGGCGGTTATTACGTCGAGTATCGGACGGACGACGCGCGCATGACGATCGAAGTCGCGAAAGAAGCAGCGAACCATGGCGCACTCCTCTTAAACTACTCGAAAGTGACCGGTCTCATATACGAGCAAGGCAAAGTCGTCGGCGTGAACGTCGAAGATCAAATCGACGGGAAGACGTATGAAATTTATGCGAAAAAAGTCATCAACGCGACCGGCCCATGGGTCGACGTGCTCCGTGAGCAGGACGGCTCGAATAAAGGCAAGATGCTTCGTCTGACGAAAGGGATTCATCTCGTCATCGATCAATCGAAGTTCCCGCTCAAACAAGCGACTTACTTCGATACACCAGATGGCCGAATGGTGTTCGCCATCCCGCGTGACGGCAAAGCGTACGTCGGGACGACCGACACGTTCTTCGATAAAGATAAGGCACACCCACGCATGACGACAGAAGACCGCGACTATATCTTGGGCGCGATCCACTATATGTTCCCGGATGTGTCGTTGACGGAAGATGACGTCGAGTCGAGCTGGGCCGGCATCCGTCCGCTCATCTATGAGGAAGGCAAAGACCCGTCCGAAATCTCACGGAAAGATGAGATCTGGCAATCGGACAGCGGCCTGATCACAATCGCCGGCGGTAAGTTGACAGGCTACCGGAAGATGTCTGAGACGGTCGTCGATCTCGTCGCGAAGCTACTCAAACAAGACGAGGGCATCGTCTTCCTCGCTTCACGGACGAAACATATGCCGATGTCGGGGGGACATGTGGGCGGTTCGAACGGCTTTGACGACTTCTTGACGAAGAAGACAGACGAGTTGAAAAACCTTGGTTTCGATGACGTGAAAGCGGAGCAGTTAGTCCGTCTCTACGGATCGAACATCGATCGCGTCGTCGAGCGGATGGATACGAACGCTTACGACCTGCCCGAGATCGTCTACGCGCAGTTGATGTACGGCATCGAAGAAGAGTCGGTCGTCCGTGCCATCGACTTCCTCGTCCGTCGGACAGGGGCGATGTTCTTCGACATCGACTTCGTCAGAGACTATAAAGACGGCGTCTTGCGCTGTATGGCCGATGTCTTCAAATGGTCGGATGCACGTCTCGCCGAGGAGCGGGAAGAAGTCGAGAAAGAGATCGACCTCGCCGTCGTCCCGGTCACGATCGACTAAACGTATACCAAAAGGAACTTCGCTCGCTTGAGCGAAGTTCCTTTTCATATGCCTAATTCTTCATAGTACGCTGTGATCCGGTCATCGATTGCGAAGACCATCTCCTCGTCGCCCGAAAAATAGAAGACAATATACGTTCCGTCCTCGCGATACACTTCCGCTTCGACGATGAGCGTTGTCGGCTGTCCGTCATACGTGACTTCAAGTTCACCGAGCGGATGCACGGTCGCCTCGTCTAAATCTGGATTGGAGACAAGTAGATGCATGCGCTCGACGTCTTCTGCTGAAATCGGTTCGTCGAAAACCTCGGAGATGAGTTTGAACGTCTCGGGTACGTCTTCTAATTCCGCATCTATTGAAGTAGCGAGCGGTATATCGTCTTCATAAACATCTTCATACGCGTCGGCAGACGGCTCTTCTCCGAACGTCCCAGCCGTGATGGCGACACCTCCGGCCAGCGTCACTAAAAAAAGTAAAAATCCGAATAGATGCTTCATGTCGTGTCTCCCATCATGTCTTGTACGTCGAGTATAACAAGAAGCGTTGCGTTTAGGAATCGCTCATATATGGTATTGGAAGATAGCGATCAATAGAAGTGAGGGATGCCCATGCAACGGAACCGAGTACTCATCGTCACAGTCTGTCTCGCGGTCTTTGCCGGATGGTTGGTCATCGATTTGGACCGTCTGTTCGCGGATACATATTATGTGAAAATCCCGAGGGTAGAGACGGCGGAGCGAGATGGGACGGACTATGTGTATACGACAATCGGCTATGATGAGGAACGAAAAAAGCGTTCGCTCACATTCACGTCTGACTCACGTCTCGCAGAAGGTGATTTTTTGCAATTGTACGTGAAAGATGAAGGGACGGTGACGTCGTATGAAATCGCCGACGAACGAGACGTTCCCTTCGAATTGAAAATGGAGCAAGCCGGGGAGGCGGGGACGTGAGCCTCGTTTCCATCTTTTAGAAAATGATGCGTCGCCAAACGAAAATGATTTTGGTATGGTTATATTATCGCACAAAGCTATAGAAGCTACGGAAAGAAGGTAACTGGATGTCACGCATGTTAATCGCAGACGACCAAGATGGAATTCGCTTGATGCTCGCCCAAGTGTTTAAAAATCTGGGCATCGAGGTCGACACGGCCCAGGACGGCTTGAGCGCTTGGGAACAGCTAGAACAAAGTACTTACGATTTGGTGCTGCTCGATATGAACATGCCGCGCATGTTCGGGCATGAAGTGTTACGGAACATGCGGAACAACGACATCGACACACCGGTCATGATCATGACCGCATTTGGGGAGAAATCGACAATCGAAGAAGTGCGTCGCCTCGGGATCACGGCTCAGTTCGAGAAGCCGTTCGATATTTACGGCATGATCGAGAAAGTGAAAGAAGTGCTCAACATTCAGTGAATCGTCACGAAGATGACATATGTAAACGCTTGCGTGGGGCCATTTCTATATGTGAATAGCATAGGCACAAGTTTTGACGTGTGTTATAATGGGAACGAATTGCACAGGGGCACTTTTCCCACAGTGCACAACAGCGAACAGAGGAGGACATCATTATGCCATTAGTATCAATGACAGAAATGCTTAACAAAGCATTCGAAGGCAAGTATGCAGTCGGCCAATTCAACATCAACAACCTCGAGTGGACGCAAGCGATTCTTCGCGCTGCGGAAGACGAGAAATCACCAGTTATCCTCGGTGTATCAGAAGGTGCAGCGAAATACATGGGTGGCTTCACAACAGTTGTTAAAATGACTGAAGGTCTCATGCACGACTACAACATCACTGTTCCAGTTGCGATCCACCTCGACCACGGTTCTTCATTCGACAAGTGTAAAGCAGCGATTGACGCTGGTTTCACGTCTGTTATGATCGACGGTTCACACCACCCGATCGAAGAAAACATCGAAATGACGAAACAAGTCGTTGAATACGCACACGCTAAAGGCGCTTCAGTTGAAGCGGAAGTCGGCACAGTCGGCGGCGAAGAAGACGGCGTCGTTGGCGGCGTACAATACGCTGACCTCGACGAGTGTGTACGTGTCGTAACGGAAGCGAAAGTTGACGCTCTTGCAGCGGCACTCGGTTCTGTACACGGAGAATACGCAGGCGAGCCAAACCTCGGCTTTAAAGAGATGGAAGAAATCGCGGAAGCGACGAAAACGCCACTCGTTCTTCACGGCGGTTCAGGAATCCCTGAGCACCAAATCAAAAAAGCAATCGAGCTCGGTCACAGCAAAATCAACGTCAACACAGAGTGCCAACAAGAATGGACTCGTGCGGTACGTGAGAAGCTCAACACTGACTCGAAAGTATATGACCCACGTAAAGTCATCGGCCCTGGTGTCGAAGCGATCTACAACGTCGTTACTGGAAAAATGCGTGAGTTTGGTTCAAGCAACCAAGCGTAATCTTGTCACATCAGTCGGTTCTCCTCGTGAGAACCGGCTTTTTTGTCGAAAAAAATTATGGGAAGTCATAGTCTGGACAGCCGTCGGTACACTCGCCGGTATCGCCTTCCTCACCACTTCGATGCTCGGCATTGCCGCGCTGGTGTAAAGGGTATAGCAATTCCGTGTCGATTTCCTCATAATAAGAGAGTAAGCGATTACAATCCGATTCGAGGAGGACATGTACATGCGTTTTTTCATTGACACGGCAAATGTGGAAGACATTAAGAAAGCCCACCAAATGGGCGTTATCGGGGGCGTGACGACGAATCCATCGCTCGTCGCGAAAGAAGGCGTCGATTTCCATACGCGGCTCCGTGAGATTTGTGAGGTCGTCGGGGACCTTTCAGTCAGTGCGGAAGTTATTGCACTCGACGCAGAGGGTATGGTCAAAGAAGGAAAGGAACTCGCGGCAATCGCGCCGAATATTACAGTTAAGGTGCCAATGACAGCAGCCGGTATGATCGCTGTCAATGAGTTTTCGAAGCTAGGCATCAAAACGAACGTGACGCTCATCTTTAACGCCAACCAAGCGCTCTTAGCAGCTCGGGCCGGTGCGTCATACGTCTCGCCGTTCATCGGTCGCCTTGATGATATCGGCCACGACGGTCTCGACCTCGTCGAGACGATTGCGAATATCTTTGCCATCCATGGCATCGATGCGGAAATCATCGCCGCGTCCGTTCGCCATCCGGTCCACGTGACGAAAGCAGCCCTGCTTGGGGCTAATATCGCCACGGTGCCATACAAAGTCATCGAACAGATGATGAATCATCCGCTCACTGACAAAGGGATTGAGCAGTTCTTAGCGGATTGGAATAACGCTCAATCCAAATAAGTTCGTCGTAGAAAGGTTTGATCATCGTGGAAATTCTCCATATCGTTGGACAGCAGAAGCTTGAAGGAACAGTTGACATTAGTGGCGCCAAACAGAGTGCCTTGCCTTGTCTCGTCGCAGCACTTCTTACCGAAGAACCGGTGACAATCGAGAACGTCCCCGTCATCGAAGATGTCGAAGTGATGCTCAGCCTATTACAAGAACTCGGGGTGACAATCGAGCGGGACGGGGAGCGGATGACGCTTCATGCAAAAGATGCCGTCGCCATGCCGCTGCTCGGCTCAGAAACTCGGAAAGTCCGGGCCGCTGTCTACTTACTTGGTGTGTTCGCAGCTCGTTTTGGGAAAGGGGCCGTTGGATTACCAGGGGGATATGCGATTGGTCCACGACCGATCGATTTACATTTGAAGGCGCTAGAACGTCTCGGCATTAAAGTCGAGAACGAGTCGGGTCTCTATCACGTCAACGCCGACAAGTTGGCCGGCAACCGGATCTATCTCGACCTTCGTTCATTCGGGGCGACGGTGAGCGCGATGCTCGCCGCGGTCCTGGCCGAAGGGACGACCGTCATTGAAAATGCCGCGACTGATCCGGAAGTCGTCGACGTCGCGACGATGCTGACATCGATGGGCGCATACGTCATCGGTGCCGGGACCGATGAGATTCGAATTAAAGGGGTCGAGCGCTTGCACGGCTGTACACATACGCTCATCCCGGACCGTCTTGAAGCCGGAACGTTTATGATTTACGGTGCGGTTGCAGGGGAAGTGACGGTTCGAAACGTCATTCCGACCCATTTAGAAGGGGTCATCCAAAAATTGATGGATTACGGTGCTGAAGTCGAGGTCGGGGAAGAAGCGATCACGGTTCGGGCGAAAGCTTTTGAACCGATTGATATTCGCGTCTTCCACTACGCGGGTTATCCGACCGATTTGCAACCGGTCATGTCAGCCGCTTTGTTGAAAGCGAACGGGACGAGCATCGTGACGGATAAGCTATACGTCCAACGTTTCCGTCATATCGCCGAAATGCGGCGGATGAACGCGCAAATCACGCTTGAAGATTCGTCGGCCGTCATTCGTGGCGGGACGAGGCTGGCGAACGCTGAGATGGAGGCTGCCGACGCTCGGAGCGCCGCGGCACTCGTCTTAGCTGGTCTGCAGGCAACGGGAGAGTCGACGGTTCTCTATGCAGAACGTCTGAACGACTCGTACGTCGACTTCGTCGGCAAACTAAAACAACTCGGCGCCCTCGTCTGGGTCGATGAGGTGTCCGAGTAACAAAGGGGAGAATTCGGGTGGAACGTAGTTTATCAATGGAATTGGTCCGGGTCACAGAAGCGGCAGCGCTGTCTTCGGCCCGCTGGATGGGGAAGGGCTTGAAAGAACAAGCGGACGACGCAGCCACAACAGCGATGCGCGAAGTGTTCGATACGATTCCGATGAAAGGGATCGTCGTCATCGGGGAAGGTGAGATGGACGAGGCACCGATGCTCTACATCGGCGAGAAAGTCGGGAACGGTTACGGCTCACGCCTCGACGTCGCCGTCGACCCGCTCGAAGGGACGAGCATCGTCGCGACGGGAACGTGGGGCGCGCTCGCGGTGCTCGCGGTCGCGGACGCAGGTGATCTTCTTCATGCGCCAGACATGTATATGGATAAGATTGCGGTCGGTCCAGAAGCGGCGGGACTGATCAGCCTCGATAACTCAATCGAAGAAAACATCGCGATCGTCGCCAAGGCTAAGGGCAAGAACGTCGAAGACGTCGTCGTCACGATTTTGCACCGTGACCGTCATGAAGAGATGATTCAACGGGTTCGGGCAACGGGAGCTCGTATCAAGTTGATCCCAGACGGCGATGTCGCGGCCGCCATCAACACGGCGTTCCCGAAAACCGGTGTCGATCTCTTGCTCGGCTCAGGTGGAGCGCCGGAAGGCGTCATCGCAGCCGTCGCCATGAAGTGCCTCGGTGGTGACTTCCAGGGACGGTTGTTGCCGGAAGACACGGCCCAGGAAAAACGATGCCAAGATATGGGTATCGCCGACACGGGGCGCATCCTGCTTCTTGACGATCTCGTCAAAGGCGAGGATTGTATCTTCGCGGCGACAGGTGTGACAGACGGTGAACTGCTCCGTGGTGTCCAATTCACGGGTCAGGGCGGTCAGACACACTCGGTCGTCATGCGCGCCAAATCGGGTACGGTCCGTTTCGTCGAAGGGATTCATTCATTGAAGAAAAAACCGAAAATGGTCATGAAACCTTAATTCTCTCGAGCTGCAGATTCTCTCTGCAGCTTTTTTGATGCGTTCTTTCATATTTAAAACATGAATAGAACGGGAATGAGAAAGGCAGGAGGTGGGGTCGATGATCGAAGTGGAGTCACTCGTCAAGACGTTCGGGGATGTACCGGCCGTCGACGGAATATCGTTTTCAGTGAAACAAGGAGAAATCTTTGCGTTTCTTGGTCCGAACGGGGCCGGGAAATCGACAGCTATACAGATGTTGACGACACTCATTCGACCGACGAGCGGGTCGGCGCGCGTGAACGGGTTTGATGTCGTCAAGCAGGAGAAGGACGTCCGGTTGTCCATCGGCGTCGCCCTCCAAGAGACGGGCATCGATAAAGTGTTGACCGGCCGGGAATTGCTCGTCCTTCAAGGACGGCTGTTCAAGATGACGAAACGTGAAGCAGAAGCACGGGCCGAGGAACTGCTGTCGGTCGTCTCGCTCGCGGATGCGGCTGACCGAAAGAGTGGCACGTACTCCGGCGGGATGCGGCGTCGGCTTGATTTGGCGCTCACGCTCGTCCATCGTCCGATCGTACTGTTTTTAGATGAGCCGACGACAGGACTCGACCCGGCGAGTCGAATCGAGATTTGGAGAGAGGTACGGCGTCTCAATCAAGAGTTCGGGACGACCATCTTTTTAACGACACAATATTTAGAGGAGGCGGACGAGCTGGCCGATCGCATCGCCATCATCCATCACGGTAAGATTGTCGTCGAAGGGACAGCGGAGGAATTGAAGCAGACCGTCGGAGGCGAGTCGATTACTCTAGTGTTTCATACCGATGCAGAAGCACAAGCCGCCGCTGAGCTATTCGGACAAGCCGCGACCGGACCGAGCCTCGTCTTCGAACTCCGCGACTACACGTTGACCGACGTCGTCCGGAAACTCGATGAGCAGGCGTTACAACCGGAGCGACTCACTGTGAAACAGCCGTCGCTTGACGACGTATTCTTGAAAGTGACGGGTGAATCGTACGAAGGAGGTGTGGCGAGTGTGGACTGAAACGTGGTTGTTTACAAAGCGGAGTCTGGTGACGACGATCCGCAACCCATTTTCATTTATCCCGAACTTGATGATTTCTGTCTTTTTCTTGCTCGTCTATACGAGCGGGCTGTCGAGTGTGGCCGCATTGCCGCAGTTCGGTGGTGGCGACTACTTGAATTTCATCTTGCCGGTATCGATCGTGTCAGGTGCTGTCGGCGGGGCCGGGGGGGCCGGCCAAGCGTTAGTGCGTGACATCGAGAGTGGCTATTTCGCCCGGTTGCTACTCACACCTTCGACACGGACTGCCATCGTGCTCGGGCCGATGATTGCCGGGATGCTACAGCTGTTCGTTCAAACGCTGCTCATCTTTTCTGTCGCGTTCTTACTCGGGTTATCGATTCCGGTCGGTGTGGCCGGGTTCTTGTTCACGGTTCTGCTCGCGCTCGGTTTCGGACTTGGCTTTGCCGGATACTCGGTCGGTGTCGCCTTGAAGACACGGAACGCCCAAGCCGCACAGGCCGGGACACTTCTCTTCTTCCCGCTCATCTTCTTGTCGACGACGTTCGTCCCGAAAGAGTTGATCGAGGCGGAATGGCTCAAAGTGGCGGCGACGTTCAATCCGACGACGTACATCTTCGAAGGCATGCGGGCCGTGTTGACCCAACCGACGATCGACTGGGGCGCCTTATCGGCAGGCCTTGCCGTGGCTGGAGGGATAAGTGTCATCATGATCGTCTTCGCGGCGACGAACGCACGCGGGGCCTTGAAACAAAAATGATGAACGACGAGTGAACTTTCGAAGTGATTGTTCAAAAACAGAAAAGGGGGGAGACGATGGATCAACTCAAAACGATGATGCAAATCATTTTGACAGGGATTGGGGCTTACTTTTCCATCATTTTTATATTACGTGTATCGGGAAAACGGACACTCTCGAAAATGAACGCCTTCGATTTTATCGTGACCGTTGCGCTCGGTTCGATTTTAGCGACGACGCTCACGAGCCGACAGACGCCGCTACTGAATGGGCTCGTCGCTTTTGCCACGCTCGTCGCGTTGCAATACGTCATGGCGAAGCTGGCCAATCGGTCAAAACGAGTGAACGAGCTGATTAAATCGACACCGACGATGCTATACTATCGGGGGAGTTACTTAGAAGCGGAGATGCGTAAAGAACGAGTACTTGAGATCGAAGTGCTCCAAGCCATCCGCTCGAGTGGGACCGCTCACGACAAAGTCGAGGCGGTTGTCCTTGAGACAGACGGGACGTTCTCGGTGTTGACGAGTACGGAAGCTGTTTTGCAAAACGTGCGTAAATGAAGGGGCTGGGACATAACTAGCCTGTTTTAAAGCTTTTCAATAAAAAGAGGGGTCCGGTCACCGATTTTCGGTGGCCGGACCCCTTCTTTGCACTTCCCCCGATGCCCACGGCGATGAACTTCCGTAGG